>JBAVAA010000595.1:0-1736 GCA_049585515.1 Terriglobales bacterium
CCTAACTGGCGTTTGTCGGGAAAGGGAGAAAATGAAGAGCAGTCGTCGCGATGGTTTTATCTCTGTAGGGGCCGTTTGTCAACGGTTGTCCGCAGGTTGCTTTCTGTGGGTGGTTAGTTTTATGCTATCCTTGGTTTGTCTGGCGAAACGGAAGCGGGCTCTGCGGGGACGCAACCTGCCTAGGGATAGCCAGGCCAAGGGTGCGCCAAGGGCGTGCCAGGCCTCTGGAGTGCAAGGCACGCCAGCGGCCTTTTTTGTACCCTTTGGACACCCTTGCCATGCCTCCAAAAATCCGATCCGCGATGGCTGGGTGAAAACGGTTGCGTTTGTTCGGTTCAGTTGGTCTCGATTCGTGGTGGTCGCTCTGGGCATCCTGGGCGGAATCATTTCTCCCATCCAGCGTCGCAGAAGCGGTGCGACGCGGCGGGTGGATTCATCTCTTCGCAGTCACCGGACACGACGGTCTGAATGCCGCCATGTGTACTCCGGGCTGAATAAAACCTTGTTCGCGTCGGTCGGGCCGAATTTACGCTGTCGCGGTCACCGGTTGCGCTGCCCGGCAAAGCCTGGGCGTCTTCCGCAAGCGGAAAGACAACGCTGCCAATCGGGCCGAATAAAAGCTGGTCGCGGTCACCGACACGACGGAATGCCCCGGGTACGATCGCTCGCACCCGTGCGGGACATTGCTGGGATTCCGCCGCACGTCGTGAATGGGTCTAATAAAGGATCAAGCAGCCTCCTTTCGGGTCTTGCCGGCGCGTTTGGCCACACGGGCCTTGTTGGCGGCAGAAGTGCGGTCGCGTCGCGGACCTCGTTGATAAGGCTTGTTGTCGCGGACCATGGCATACAGGAGCCGCAAGAGGCGGCGGCCCATGGCGACGTTGGCCTTAGCTTTGATGCCGCCGGTGCGACGAATGATGCGTTGGCGAATGGCCTCCTGACCGGCGTCGGACTTACAGAGGGTCGAGGCGGCGTTGCACAAGGCCCAGCGGAGCGTGCGCGAGCCGGCCTTGGTGATGTGGCCCGCCTGGGTGCGGCCGGCAGACTCCTTGACGTCGGCGGTCAAGCCCGCCCAGAATTCCAGGGTGTCGGCGTTGGGAAAGCGGTCGAAGGGGCCGATTTCCGCGGCGATGATGCAACTCCAGATTTCACCGATGCCCGGCACCGATTGCAGGAGCGTGGTGATCGGGCTGAAACGCGGCGAGCGGCAGGCCTCGATGATGGCGTAGCGCAGCGGTTCACGCTGGAGTTCGATGAGTTGGATGATCTGACAGAAGTGGGCGAAGGCCTGCCGCTGAGCCGGTTTGAGAAGATGGCCGTGGGCCAGCAGCCAGCGTTGCGCCGATCCACCGTCGAACTTGGGACCGCGCAGGTTTGCGGCCAGCAGCATCGATTTCATGCAATGCTTGGCACGGGTCATGACACTGCTGAGTTGCCGCCAGTGGCGTCCCAGCTTGCGGAGTTGCATCAACTCGTCGTCGGCGATGTAACCCAAGGGGCATTCGCCGCGGGCCAAGCGTTGGGCAACGTCCAGGGCGTCGTTGGGATCGGTTTTCCGGCGCTTGCCGCGGCGGTTGGCCAATTCGGTGGCGTCGGCGATCTCGATGCGGTCGACGCACGGGCGGAAACGGTCGATGAACCATTCGACGAAGCCCACGGCCTCGACCGCCAGTTGGGAAGGACGCGGCAGGGCTCGCAGCCAGGCTTCGATCTTGCCGACGGACTTGGTGCTGATG
>JBAVAA010000596.1:0-8679 GCA_049585515.1 Terriglobales bacterium
GTGGGCTGCGCTATCGAAGGCGCCTCGGGAGAAACCTATGTGGATTACGTCCGCAAGAATGTGCTGACGCCTGCCGGCATGACGCATACGGTAGTCGACGACCGCTTCGCCATTGTTCCGTTCCGTACGCGTTTCTACACGAAAGATGAGTCGGGGGCCATTACGAACGCCGATTTCCTCGACTCAAGCTACAAGATACCCGGCGGCGGCTGGGTGTCATCCGCTGACGACATGGCTCAATTCGAAGTGGCCATGCTTAATGACCGCATTGTCGCTCGCTCAACGCGCGACCTGATGTGGACTCCCCTGAAACCGACCGACGGCAAGGAAGATCGCTATGCCCTCGGTTGGGGCACGGGAAAGGATCTGGGCGTGTTGGACGTTGGCCACGGAGGCGGCCAGCAGGGAACCAGCACTTTTTTCATGATTGTTCCAGAGCGGCGCGCCGGCGTCGTCGTCCTGATCAACCTTGACGGAGCTGGTGCCTCCGACCTCGCAACCGAGTTGATGAAAATTGTGCTCGCGCCGGCGCCGTCACCGAAGAAATAGCTGTAAAAATCCTCGAAATCCTTTCGGTTTGAATTTGCCACTTAGAATTGGGTACGATCCTGTACCCGATTTGGATTTCGAGATTCGTTTGCATGGTTGTGATTGTCGAGACTCAGCGCGCAACTCGAACTAAGAATGTTCGATGGGTAGGTCCACAAAAAAATGCGCGGCCGGCAGGCCGCGCACTGGAAGGAATGCCTTACTTGTTATCGACCGGCTGCCATGGCCATCGCTCGAGGCTGTGTCTGTTCCGCCTTACCAAGGTACAACTTGTATGACTGATAGACGACGAACAGCACCGTGGTCAGGGCTGCCAGGGTTGCCAGGACGTTGACCGTGGTGAAAGTGGAAACGATCGCAGTCAAACCCGCACCGATCACATAATTCGGGAAAGACCACAGGAAGACCTTGTGCCAGAGAACAAAAGGATTACCACCCTCGGTCAGACCGATAATGCTCGCTACCGGAGCCGTGTTCGCCACAAAGTATGCAGCTGCGGCCAGCAGCAGATCCATCGTGCGCGTGGACGCGTGGGCGCCAAAGATCCGGCTGTGGAAGACCAGATAGGCTAGCCCTGCGGCGTTCAGCAGTGTGCATGCGTTAAATACGAATTGGATTGATTTCCCTTTATTGTTGCTGGAACAGGACTGCGCGATTGCGGCCGTCACGGCGACGAGCAGGCTGGCGAACAATCCCAACTGGGTGACCGCCAGAAGAATGACGGGCAGATTTCCCGACATTGAACTCGTCATCCCAGGCAGCTTCACTACGAAGCGCGAACTGAGCGCCGCTGCCGCCAGGAGAAGGACCAACTGGGGCCAGGCTTGCGATTGCCATCGGACCATGGCGAAAGACAGAGCGCACAGACTGGCAACGGCCACCATTCCGACCATCACTTTGGCTTTAATTGGAAGATTATTTGTCATAAAAGTCTCCGAATATGGTGTCTCTCGGTTGCTTAGTTGTCTCCCGGGTCGCCACTGTTGAGTGCTGCAGTGGCACTGGCGGCGGAGGAAAGGGAGCCCCAGACGACGCTACAGGCGGACTCGTAGGTTGCCCCCCAAACCACGCTCGTGGATCCCCAGACTACCGAGGTTCCTTCAATCGCAGAAGAGCCCCAAACCACGGAGTCTCCCCAGACCACTGAAGTTGCACCCCAAACAACGCTGCTGCCGCTGAAATTCGTATCGGCAGTATTCGTGACTGTGACCGTACCGTTGCTGTGCAAGACCGCCGTCGGAGAAAGTGCTACCCCCGAGGCAAGGTTCGTATTCCCAAGGGCGGAATCTATGTCCAAGTACCCCGCACCGTAGGTAAAGATGTCGTACTCGTTGTAGTAATTGTTGCCGTATCGATCTCTTGACGATGTGTATTGCCCAAAGCCTTTCCACGCTGTCTTCATCAAGCGCGCTTTCACTTGATCGGGGGTCAGCGACGAACTCTGTTGCAACATCAGTGCCACCGCCCCGCTCACCACCGGCGCGGCCATACTGGTGCCGCTCAAGACGTAGTACTTAGAGGTCCCGCTGGTTGGCCAAATCTCAAATTGCGGATAGAGCGTATCTAATGTGCTGCCCGCGACCCGTAAGGATACTTGCCGGTTTCCCGGCGCGACCAGGTCGGGCTTCACTATGTGGTCGATCGACGTCGGACCTTTGGAACTGTAGCTCGCGATCGTATCGTCCACCCGCGTCGCTGTATACAGAGTATCGGTCGCTCCGACCGTAATCGCGGCGGGGTCGTTCGCCGGCACGCCGATGGTGCCAAAACCATCCGTGGGTGCAAAGCGGCCACTGTTGCCTGCAGCCACCACGACCACGATACCGGCCTTCCAGGCGGCTTCCACTGCCTGGTCAACCGGATCGAGCGTGTAGCTCTCGTATATCGGACGTCCCAGCGACATGTTGATGACGCGGATGTTGTACTTGCTTTTCAGAGCGATCGCCTGCTGAATCGCAGCGATCACACCGCTGTCCGTTCCGCATCCATTCTGGTCGAGCACGCGCAGGTTGATGAGGTTGACGTTAGGAGCCATACCGGCATAGATCGCCGCGTAGTGATTGGCGCTGCCGGAGCTGGCGCCCGTGCCGCCGACCAGGCCCGCGACGTGGGTTCCATGTCCAAACTTGTCTGCTGTCGTACTGTCGCCGACGACAAAGCTCTGGTTATAGACCACGCGCGTCTTGCCGCTGGCATTGTTCAGATCGGAGTTTGAAGAGATTCCGGTGTCGATTATAGCTACGCCGATGCCGGTGCCATCCAATCCATACTGCGACGCCGCGATATCCGCTTCGACCGCAGTCGCAAATTCCTCGGTCGAAGGATTCGTCGAAGTCATCTGTACCGGACGGTCTGGCGTGACGTAGAGGACGTTGGGATCGCTCTGCAATTCCGTCAGCATGCTGGCAGGGACGGTCATCGTCACTCCGCGGATTGTTTCCAATCTGGAATGGACGGTTGCGCCTCGCGAAAGCATCGAGGTGAAATTCGTGGTCGCGGGCATCGCGCGGTATTGGACGATCACCTTCACCATGCCGTTCGCGCCTGCCGGCGACCGAAAGTCGTTGGAGAATTTATTCAGTAAAGCATTGCCGCCAGCATGCGACGGGAGTGCCGACAGCACCGTCAATGCTAACGCTAGGGTTCGGCTCCAGGCAGCGCAAAACGCTGTTGTACTGCGACGATGGCCAGTGCGTCCGCTTTTGGCCTGCGATTTATCGATGTTGTTCATAAATTTACTAGTGGCTTTTCGAGAGCGGGCATACAAACCCGTTCTCGTGCCCGGCCTCTAATAGGCAATCGCAAGACCAATTGCGGCAGCTTAAGTTATTTCTTTACAGCCACTTACTGAGGGCCCGTAACCGCGTTCGAGGGGACAAATTGACCCGGCGACCGGGGTTAAGGCCGCCTGCGTGTGCCTAAGTGACTAAAAACATGGGGTGGGCAGGGCGGGGAGGGCAATTTGGGACATATTGGCCCGCTACAGACTTGAATCCACGTATCGCGAACGCAATGCTCTGAGACTGAAATCGATTTTCTACCGTAAGCTATGCGCCAGCGTTGCGACCGAGCACTGCGCGTAGCGGCTCACCCAAGCCGCGCATTACGTGCTCGAATTGCGCGAGATCGAGCGATTGCGGTCCGTCGGATAGCGCGCGCTCCGGACAGCGATGGACCTCAACGATGAGAGCGTCAGCTCCGACGGCGATCGCGGCTCGCGAAACCGGCCCAATCAGGCTCTGCTTCCCCGTGCCATGCGAAGGATCGGCCACCACCGGAAGGTGCGACAGCTCTTTAGCGAGAGCGACAGCGGAAAGGTCAAAAGTATTGCGCGTAGCGGTTTCGAAGGTTTTGATTCCGCGCTCGCACAAGGCGACCTGATCATTTCCGCCAGAGAGCAGGTATTCCGCCGCCAGCAACCACTCTTTCACCGTTGCGGAGGGGCCGCGCTTAAGCAGAATCGGCTTTTTGATAATAGCGAGTCTGCGCAGCAAGGCGAAGTTCTGCATGTTGCGGGCGCCGACTTGCAGCATATCCGCATATTCACAGATCGAGTCGATGTCTTCCGTGCTCATGACCTCGGTTACTACCGGCAGGCCGGTGAGTTCGCGAGCTTCGCGCAAAATCTTCAGCGCTTCAATTCCCAGGCCCTGGAACTCGTAGGGCGAGGTGCGCGGTTTGTAGGCTCCCCCGCGCAGCATTGTCGCGCCAGCGCGCTTGACTCCTTGCGCGGTTTCCAGCAATTGCTCGCGCGATTCCACCGAACAGGGACCGGCAATCACGACCACTTCCGGACCGCCGATCCTGACAGCCTCACCCTTTCCTCCATCAACGATCACTATCGACCCTTCAGGCCGCGTCTGACGACTGACGAGCTTAAAGGGCTGGGCAATCGCCACCACAGTGTCCACGCCGGGAGCGACGGAAAGAGCTTCAATCTCATGGCGGCGTCCGCCGCTGCCGACCGCTGCAACAATAGTCCGCTCGGTGCCACGCGTGACATGAGGCTGGAAACCCGCTTCGCGGATGCGTTGAATGATATGTTCGATTTGCTGCTCAGTGGCGCCGTCGGACATGTTGACAATCATGGCGATAACCTTCCTTCTTGTTACCAAAAACAAAAGCCGCGATTCTATCGCGGCTGTTGGCGGAATCCTTTGAGCTTGTGTCTATTTCTCTTCTGACCCGCTCCGATTCTGCCCTGCCGCCGCGAATGGAAACCAAATGCGGCCAAACAGCCGGAAGGAGCTAAACCGTGTCATAGAGAAATTCAACTATAACGTCTTACATCAGATTCTTTGTAAACTGAACTGGAATTACTGTGTCCCTAGAGAACTGGCAACGCTGGAAAAAGCATTATTGGCGTTGCCCCCGATCAGCCGCACGGTGCCGATCACCAATACCAGGATGACAGCGAGCATGACAGCGTATTCCGCAATGTCCTGTCCTCGCTCGTCCGTGCAAAGTGTTTGCAAAAACTGAACCATACATCCTCCGGCCCCGATCGCGAAAACGTTCCGGGCAAACTGTGTTAGTAATAATGACGATTCGGAGGTCGATTGTCAATCGTCGCGAAAGTCTTTTTTCCACCGCAACGTGCACAGACGATTGCAGCGAAAACCCGCGTCCCACGCAGGGTTTGCGAGCTCGCAACGTTCGCGCTTTGAAAGAGCTGTGCAATTAATCTTAGCTCTTCGTTGTGAAAATAGAAACTACGGTTTTGACAGGACAGAGGCTGACGCTGACGTCGAGTCCATTCGATCGCTCACCAAGCCGCGGGCCGAGCGAACCGAATAGTCGAGAACGCGGCCCGGCAGCACTCCAAGATAAAGTGTGGCCGCAACGCAAACAGCAATGGCAATTGCAACCGCGGCGGGTATTCTGGTGACGGGAACTTCGCCCCTTGGTTCTCGCATATACATCATGACGATAATGCGCAGGTAATAATAAGCGGCCAACGCGCTATTCAACACAAGGATGAGGGACAAGCCCACCAGATTCGACTTCAGGGCGGCGCTCAATACATAAAACTTCGCAAAAAAACCGCCCGTGATCGGGATGCCGATCAAAGACATCAGGAAGAATGTCAAAGTCGCAGCCAGCACGGGAGAAGATTTGCCCAAGCCTGCATAATCCTCGAGTGCGACGTACTTCTCACCCGCGTTAGCGAAGTGACTGACGATGGCAAACGCACCGACGTTCATCGCCGCATACGCGGCAGTGTAAAACATAGCCGCCGACGTTCCCAGCTCCGGCTGTGCCGCGAATGCAACCAGCAGATATCCGGCGTGGGCGATGGAGGAGTATGCCAGCAACCGTTTGACGTTGTCCTGTACCAACGCTCCCACATTTCCCAGCGTCATGGAAAGCGCGGCCGACACCCAGATCAGCCAGAAGCGTCCGGGTGCGTTCGCTTCAAACATGACGCGCAGCAAGACGGCGAAGGCTGCCGCTTTCGGACCGGTCGACATCAGTCCAACCACCGGAGCCGGAGCCCCTTCGTAAACGTCGGGTGTCCATACATGAAACGGCGCTGACGCAACCTTGAAGCCCAGGCCCACAAACATAAATGCGGTCGCAACGTAAGCCAGAACGGGCACGTTCCCGGACCGCAGCACCTCGCTGATGGCATCAATATTGGTCGAGCCGGTTGCGCCGAACATGAGCGCGACGCCGTAGAGGAAAAATGCCGTGGCAAACGATCCCAGCAGAAAATACTTCAGCGAAGATTCGCTGCTCGCTGCATCGCGCCGCCGGAAGCCTGCCAGCACGTAGGTTGAGATCGACGAGATTTCCAGGGCGATAAAAATAAGCACAAGTTCGATTGCGGAGGACATCAGGCACATGCCAACCGTGCCGAACAGGATCAGGCCGTAGTATTCTCCGGCGCGGATGCGTTGCACCTTCAGATATTCAAAAGAGCTTAGAATAGCCACCGCAGCAATGGCGATAACAAGAAAATGAAAAAAGACGCTGAACCCCTCCACGCGAACCATGTTCCAGAAAGCGGTTCCCGGATATTGGGCCATCCAGAACGTGGACGCCAGCGCGGTCAGAGTTCCGACTAGCGCGATTGTTCCCAGCGACTGATGACTCGTCTCCTCGTCCAGCAGCGGGTCGACGATCATGATCAGCATGCCAAAGAGCGAGAGCACCAGCTCCGGCAGAATGCGCATATAGTCGGCGAGCGGCGGCGACTGGAACGTCGGAATCTGCGCCTGGGCGAGAAGAGTCGGAACTGAATGTGCAAGTGCGGCCAGTGCTGGGATCATTGGCCCACCATCCGGCTAGCTAATTGTGTGAATGGACCAAGAACCGCCTGCACCGCCGGATCGATCGCGCCCAACCACACCAGGGGAGCAACGCCCATGACCAGGGCGGCAATCGCAATCGGGGCAAGCGCCGTCTTCTCGCGCAGGTTGAGGTCGGGCAGTGCAGCATTGACTTCGTGCGTCACCTTGCCGAAGAAAACGCGCTGATACATCCACAGAAGGTAGCAGGCACTCCAGATCACGCCCGTCGCGCCGAGTATTCCGTAGATTGGCCGCGCCTGAAATGCTCCGCTCAGTACCAGGAACTCACCGATGAAGCCGTTGAGCAGCGGCAATCCCACGGAGGCCAGAACGGTAACCAGAAAAAAAGTGGCGTATTTGGGCATTGGTGTCGCTAATCCACCGAAATCGACAATCTCGTAGGTGTGGCGGCGCTCGTAGAGGATGCCCGCCAGCATGAACAGTCCGCCGGTGGCAACCCCGTGCGCCAGCATAACGAAGACGGCGCCGTTCAGGCCGGCGGTCGTGAAACTGAAAATTCCCAGGACGACGAAGCCAAGATGGCTGATTGAGGAATAGGCGATCAGCTTCTTCATATTCGGCTGTACAAGCGAAACCAGCGCGCCGTAGATGATGCCGATCAGTGCCAGCGCCATGATCCAGGGGGCATTGCGGTGCGCCTGATCCGGAAAAAGACCGAGGTTGAAACGCAGCATGCCGTAGGTGCCCATCTTCAGCAGGACGCCCGCCAGAAGCACCGATCCAGCGGTGGGCGCTTCCACGTGTGCGTCCGGCAGCCAGGTGTGAAGAGGGAAGAGTGGGACCTTTACCGCGAATGCGATGAAGAAGCCGAGGAAGAGCCACAGCGAAGCCGCTTCGAAACCTGGAACGCTTCCGCTGCGAATCGCATTTTGAATAACGACAAAATCGAAGCTGCCGGTCTTGGCATAGAGCCAGATAATCGCTGCCAGCATGAACATCGAGCCGATCATGGTGAACAGAAAAAACTTCACCGCCGCATAAACTTTGCGCCCATGGCCGTACATGCCGATTAGCAGCGCCATCGGGATCAGCGTCGCTTCATAGAAGAAGTAGAAGAGGAACAGATCCAGCGACGTGAAAACACCGATCAGAGCTGTCTCCAGGATCAGGAGCAGGATGAAGAATTCCTTTACCCGGTCGTGAATCGAAGTCCACGAAATCAGCACACACAGCGGTGTGAGGAACGTGGTCAGCACGACCAGCCAGACAGAGATTCCGTCAATCCCCATGTGGTAATGAATGTTGGGAGATGTGATCCAGAGTTTGTCGATTTCAAATTTGAAGAGGCTGGGATCGCGATGCAGATGCACCGGCAAATACAGTGACACGAGAAATGCCAGCACGGAAATGAGAAGAGAGAACAGCTTGATGTCACGATCGCGGCGCGGGATCAGAAGAAGCAACAGTCCGCCCGCCGCGGGGATGAATGTCACCAGCGAAAGAATGATGGGACCGAGGCTCTCCATATTTACCGAACTCCGTTCACCGAACTCCCATCCAAACCATGTAAGCGATCACCGCCGCGCCTCCAGCCGCTACCCATCCCGCATAAGAACGCAGGTTGCCCGACTGCATGTGGCGCACGTTGTCAGATACGTGGCGCGCCGCATCGGCGGAGTCGTTGACCGCGGCATCGATCACTCCCTGATCAACGCCATGCCACAGAATCGTGGTCGAGCCGTCGATCAGCGGCTTGACGAAAAGGGCGGCGTAAAGTTCGTCGATGTAGTACTTGTGCGCGACCGCCTCGTAGAGCCCGTTTAAGCCGGCAGCGATGCGCGCCGGCAATTCCGGACGACGGCTATAGAGAAAATAT
>JBAVAA010000597.1:0-2173 GCA_049585515.1 Terriglobales bacterium
GCTGCCGACAGTGGGAATCAGCCAGAGTTCATAGATTTTATCTGCGGGAAGCACGGGCAGATTTGAGGCCAGGAAGATCAGGCTGCCCGTGCTGCGCAGGTAAAAGGCCTTGCCATGGGGTTGCGGCAAAGCCTTCGCGGCAACCAGTGTGACCTGCTGCGACTCGGGCGCCGCAAGGGTTGCGACCACCTCGCGGGCGCGTGCCAATTCCTCCTGCTGACCAGAGAAAATACTCTGAACACTGGTCAATTGCCGCCTCAAAAGAGCATCCTCATTCCACAGCACGCCAGCGACGATCGCGACCGCTGCCGCCACCGCCCACGGAACCGCCGCCCACCACCAACGCCGTTGCCGTGAGCTGCGCTCGGGCGAAGCCGGGCGCGGCTCGTTTGCAATCGCGGCCATCAGCCGGCCGCGCGACCGCTCGGGTGGCGCCGGACCCAGGGTCGAGACCGACAGTAATCCCATATCGCCCCGCAGTTGCGCCAGTTCACGGCGGCACGCGCCGCAAGCTTCGAGATGCGCTTCCAGGGCGAGGCGTTCCTCCCCTTCTGGCAGCGAACCCATGGCATACAGAGCCAGGCCTTCCGCGAATTGTTCGTGGACCGTCATTTCACAAAAGCTGTGCGCAAACTTGTGAGTCCCGTGCGAATTCGTGTCTTGATCGTTCCCAATGGAGTCCCGGTCTTTGCCGCGATTTCCGAATGCGTGAGCCCCTCAAAATACGCCATCTCCAGCGCCGATCTTTGCAACTCGGGCATCTCGCCAAGTTTACGGCGAATCTGTTCCGCCGCGCGCCTCAGTTCCGCTGCTCCCGCAAGATCCGGTTCAACCGCGACCACCACATCGTCCAAGTCGGTCTGCGGGATGCGTTTCCGCAGAGCGTCGATCGCCCGGTTGCGCGCAATCACCGCCAGCCATGCGGGCAGACTGCCGCGCGCCGAGTCAAACGCTTCCGGCTTGCGCCATAGCTGCATAAACACTTCCTGCAGGGTATCCTCCGCCGCGCCGGTATCGCCCAACACACGCAGGGCTACCGAGTACACAAGCGAGGAATAGCGGTCATACAACTCTCCCATAGCCGCCTGGTCGCCCAGGCGCACCGACCTTGTCATTCGGGCGTCGTTTGAATCTTCTCTGACGTCTGTGGAAGACAAGCGTTTCTCTATTCCCTTAGAAGTACGCACTGAAAGCTATATTGGATTCCCCCACACCCGCAACAGACACCAATGAACCAATCTGCACTGCTGGTCCGACGTTGAGATATTGTAATGCCGCGCGAACGACGATCGGAACCACTTCACTCAATCCGAACTTCCTCGCCAGCGCCTGCTGTTTCCGAGCCACCTAGCCCGTAAAGCGTTCAGGATTTAGTGCGCATGCGTTGCAGTGATTGAGAGTTTTAGTCCGAGCGCCTGCATCACACGGATGACGGTGCCAAATTCCGGGTTGCCGTCAGTACTCAGCGCTTTATAGAGGCTTTCGCGCGATAGCCCGGCCTTCTTGGCGATCTGCGACATGCCGCGGGAGCGTGCGATGGTACCAAGCGCCTGGGCGATAAAGGCTGGATCGTCCGTTTCCAAGGCCTCTTCCATATAGGCATTAATGGCTTCAGTACTGTCCAGATAGTCCGCCGAGTCATATAAGGAGGTTTTTGTTTTCTTCTTTGCCACGATTTACTCCCTTAAGTTGGCCGCAAGCACTAAACTAGAATGTATCTTATGGGATACACGCCGTCAAGCTTCGATTGTGAGAAGGGGGTTGCGGGCGGGCGAAATTGAGTGGACCGCCAGTCGGTCCTACCTGTAAGCAAAGTGGATACGCAGCAGGACACGGTCGACTTTAGCTGCGTGCGGGAATGGTGAGAATGGGCTCATCTGGCGAATTGCCTCCCACGCTACTTTATCCAGATCTCGGTCTCCGGAAGCGGATACTAGTTTCATGTCAGCCACCGTTCCATCTTGATGAACTGTGAATTCAATATCAATGTTGCCCATGTTACCCAGCTTCGACTTTGGCAGAAACGATATCAGTTCATACCACTTTCGCTGGACCGCCTTCGTCACTGCATCGACATACGATTTTAGTTCTGGTGGAACTTCACTTTGCTTTTCCACCGAGGCTGGTCCCCGCCCGATGCCAGAGGAATCGCCGCGCGCCATCACTTTCAGGA
>JBAVAA010000598.1:0-3220 GCA_049585515.1 Terriglobales bacterium
ACCGAGTACGTCCTGCGAACAGGAGAGACGCTGTTGGCGACGCCGACTGTCTTTGAGGGACTGGTGCGGCGCGGCGAAGTGGAATTGATCGGCGCCCAGTCCGTGGATTGGCTGGGTGTTCCACTCAAGAGCGGCACGACCTGCATTGGCGTCCTGGTTGTCCAGAGCTATAGCGAAAACGCCCGCTTCAGAGAACGGGACCGCGAAATTCTGAAATTCGTTTCACAGCAGTTGGCCGCGGCCATCGAACATAAGCGCTATGAAGAGGCGCTGCGCCGCTCCGAAGCCCGCTCCCGCTCTCTGATCTTGAGCGCCGCCTTTGGCATTTGCCGGTGCACCCTCGGCGGAAAATTCCTGGATGTGAATCCGGCGCTCATCAACATGCTGGGATACGGGTCGGTGGAAGAGCTTCTCGACCTGAACGCGCGGCGGGAAGTCTTCGTCAATCCCGAGGAATTGGACCGGCTGGCCGAGGACTATCGCCGCACCGGAAGTCTGAATGGCGTGGAAGTGCACTGGAAACGCAAGGAAGGCCGCGTCATCATCGTGCGGCTCAGTGGCAGCGCCGCCAGCATCAATGATGAACCCGAAGAAGTATTGGAGCTGATCGCCGAAGACATCACGGACCGGCGTCAACTCGAAGAGCAGCTGCGCCAGGCGCAAAAAATGGATGCGGTCGGCCGTCTGGCCGGCGGCGTCGCACATGACTTCAACAACCTGCTGATGGTCATCAACGGATACACCGAGGTCTTGCTCGACCAGTTGGAGGCCGGCGGCGAGATGCACCATAAGGTGCAGTCCATTCAGCAAGCGGCCGAGCGGGCCGCAACCCTCACCCGCCAGTTGCTGGCGTTTAGCCGCAAGCAACTCCTCGAACTCAAGGTGATCGACGTGAACAACGTGATCGCCGACATGGAACGGCTGTTGCGGCCCCTGATCGGCGAGCACATCGAACTGATCACGCGGCTCTCGCCCGACGCCGGCCACACTCGCGCCGACGCTGGCCAGCTTGAGCAGGTCATCATGAACCTGGTCGTCAACGCTAAAGACGCCATGCCTGCGGGCGGCAAGCTCACCGTCCAGAGCGCCGACGTTACCATCCGTCAGAACCTGAGCGAGCATCATTTTATCCAGCCCGGGCGCTATGCCGTGATCTCGGTTTCCGATACTGGCCACGGCATGGACACCGAAACTCAGTCCCGCATCTTCGAGCCGTTCTTCACCACCAAGGAAAAAGGAAAAGGCACCGGCCTCGGCCTCTCCACGGTGTACGGCATCGTCAAGCAGAGCAATGGATATGTGTTTGCGCAAAGCGAACTCGGGGCGGGCACAACTTTCCACGTTTACCTGCCGCGCGTGGAGGAATTCGCTGAGGAGCAGAGCCCGGTCAAGACCCAGCCCAACGAAACTGGCGGATGCGAAACCGTATTGCTGGTGGAGGACGAAGAATCGGTGAGGGAGTTGGTGCGGATAACCCTTTCCTCCCGTGGTTACAAGGTGCTCGAAGCCGAAAACGGCGAGAGCGGTCTGCAAATCGCCGAGGACTATAAAGAACCGATCGATATCCTCATCACCGACGTGGTCATGCCCGGCATCGGAGGCCGCGACCTGGCCAAAAAGCTGTTGGCGCTCCGCCCCACTGTCAGCGTGCTCTATCTCTCGGGTTATACCGAGGATGCCGTCATCGACCAAGGCGCACCTTCGCCTGCGGTCGCGTTCCTGCAGAAGCCCTTCACGCTTCAGAATCTCGCCAAGAAGGTCCGCGAAGTGCTGCGCGCGCGAACCTCCACGCCCGCCTCAAAAGCAATCGCAACATCAGCGTCAAACTGACGTCGCGCTAAACACGCCGTTGAAAATCGGGCTTGGTATCAGGGCATCGCTTTGGCGATGCCAAAGACCTTGCCTGTAGGTCGCCCCTCGAAGGGCCGCATTACAAAAGCTGACTTTCTTGCCCGTCCTGATAGCCCTTGCAACTTTTTCTCCCTCCCAGCGTCCTATACTTGAAGGCAAGCACGGATGTTTGGCTTTTTGGCCTCGGGCACATCCAGAGGCCGCCAGCCGAACGTATCTCAAATAGGGAATAGCAATGATAGTGATGAGACCGACCAGCGACTGGGGTGGGCAATGTTGATCCGGAAACCGGGGGCGATTCCGTCGAGTGAAATTACTCCCAAAGCCACCTATCTGAGCCGTCGCAGCTTTCTCGCCGGCGCAGCAATCACCGGGGCGGCCGCCATTGCTGGGGGTGCCTTGCGTAATCTGACTGATCTTGTCGATCCCTCGATGACCGCGCAAGCCAATGCCAAAATTGACGGCCTCCGAAAAAGCCCTTTCAGCACCACCGAAAAAGAGACGCCCTACAAGGACGTGACGAATTACAACAATTTTTACGAGTTCTCCACCGACAAATACGAGCCTGCCGAACTCGCGAAGAATTTCAAGACCCGCCCCTGGACCGTTACCATTGACGGCTTGGTAAAGAAAAAGCAGGTCCTCGACGTGGACGCGATCATGAAAATGTCGGCGCCCGAAGAGCGCATCTATCGCCATCGCTGCGTTGAGGGCTGGTCGATCGTTGTACCCTGGGTTGGATTTTCTCTAAGCGAACTGATCAAACGCGCCGACCCGCTGCCCAAGGCAAAGTTTGTCGAGTTCACCACTCTGTACGATCCCAAGCAAATGCCAGGACAGCGCACCAATATTCTGCAGTGGCCTTATCTGGAAGGTTTGCGCATGGACGAAGCCATGCACCCGCTGGCCCTGCTCTGTTTCGGTATGTATGGCGGGGTGCTGCCGAACCAAGACGGCGCGCCTCTTCGCATCGTGGTTCCATGGAAGTATGGATTCAAGAGCGCCAAGTCGATCGTCCGCATCCGTTTCACCGACGACCAGCCCCTGAACACCTGGCAACAATATGCGCCTCGCGAATATGGTTTCTATTCGAACGTGAATCCCAACGTCGACCATCCCCGCTGGAGCCAAGCCAAAGAACGGCGCCTGGGCGAATTTTTAAAGCGGCCGACGCTGATGTTCAACGGCTACGATCAGGTCGCGAGCCTGTATTCGGGAATGGACCTGAGGAAGAACTTCTAGGAATTTGTAATTGGCAATTTGTGATCTAAAGCTCCAGCGCCTCTAATGACTTGTCATCCCGAGCGACGCGAGGGATCTGTAGATCGCCGCGAACTGCAGATCCCTCGCTTCGCTCGGGATGACAAAA
>JBAVAA010000599.1:0-2675 GCA_049585515.1 Terriglobales bacterium
CGGGAATGGAGACGGACTGGTGCTCGGAACGGTGATGACGAGCGTGCTGTTGGCGCCGATCTTGCTCACAAACGCGTCCTGCGAGCCATTGTCCAACTGCGGCTGGTAGGCGGCGGTAGTGGCGGACGTGGCGGTGGTCACGGGGAAATCCGTGGATATGGTGGTGCCGGCCGCATAGGTGGCGCCGAAGGTGTCGAGCGCGACTCCCGTACCCTGGTCGCGGTTGCTGCCGCCTAGATAGGTCAGATAATTGCCCGCAGCCCGTCCTGACAACGTGCTTCCAATCAGTGCGACGAAGGCATCTTGCTGGCCGCCATAATGACTGCCGTTATACTGACTGCCGCCCGCAGTGGGCTGCAAGGGATTCAGGAACAGAAGATCGCTGGAGCCGGTTGTACCCACGGCGTGGATCGTCCCGATCGAGTCGACCTTAATATCCTCGCCGAAGTCGTCCCCCGTGCCCCCGAGATAAGTAAAGTAGGTTATGGGATACGTTGTCCCCACAATGCTGCCGATCTTGACCACGTAAGCGTCGAAGCCGCCTCCAAGCGACGTTTGAAACCCACTCCCAAGCGAAACCCACAGGGTCGAATTCGTCGAACCGATCACGTAGGCATTACCCGAAGTGTCCACGTCGATGGCATTGCCATAATCGTTGCCCTCTGCGCCGATGTAGGTCGAGTACACCAGACTCGAGGTGCTGCTAAGATTCGGATCGATCTTGGCGATAAACGCGTCCGTCGTGGTTGTTGCCGTTTGCCCGGTGCAATTTGTCCTGCTCGCGAGGTTCAGGCAGGACTGCTGCGCATCGAGCAGCGGAAACGGCATCGCCGTCACTCCCGACGGAAGCGAGTTCAGCATGTTGGTGGTTCCGGTGATGTAGAGGTTCGGGGTAGGTCCGCTTGGGTCCACCGCGATGCCGCCGCCAATCGCAATTGCGCTGGCTGGATATCCGCCGCCGAAGTACGTGGAGTAAAGCATGCTCTGGGAGCCGCTGGCAACGGTGTCGATCTTGCTGGCGAAGAATTGTGGGTTTCCCGGAGAGTTCGAGACTGTCTGGTAGCCGCTGGGGCTAGCGGGAAAGGGGGATTGTTGGCTGGCTGCATTGCTGGACGTGGTGACGCCGGTGACGTAGGCGTTCTGATTCTGATCGATCGCGAGTCCGGTCACCGTGTCCGACGCATTGCCTGCCAGATAGGTGGAATAGGTGAGCGTGTAAACGTTGTTGACGAGCGTGATCGCGCTCAGGAATCCATGCGTTCCCGACACGGGTCCGGATTGCGGGAGCGCGCTGGCGCTGGTCGGAAAGTCTGGCGAAGTAGTGGTCCCGGCGATGTAGATGCCGCGGTTCTGATCAACCGCGATTCCCGCCAGGCTGTCAACCAGTGAGCCGCCAATATAGGTTGCATACACCAGTTGCTGATTGGTGGGCAGATTCGGATTCGGATTCAGCACCGCGATGAAGATGTTCTGCATGCCCGCAAGCTTCGACTGGATTGGCGGTGGATTGCTTGGATTGGTGGGAATCGGAAAAAAATAGGCTGAGTTGGTTGAGCCCGCGAGATAGATTTGCTGGCCGGAATCGACCGCGACTTTCACCAGATTCTCGGGGTTGGCGCCTATGAGTCCACCTTCACTGGCACTGCCGCCGAGGTACGTCGAATAGCTCAGGACCGGGTCGATCACAAGTTCGCGGCTGTGGTCGTAGTCTCCAATAGCGAAGCCGATTTTATTGCCGGCAAGCTGGCGGAAGCCTCCCGTGATCGCCCTCTCAGCCTGGGAGGATGAATTTCCCGAGGCAGCCGCTGCAGGCTGATAGATGCGCGGCGCGTGGAAGCGCATTTCTCCATTTGCAGTAGCGAGAATGAGGTCGCCCGAATCGTTCCCATTCGCGGCAACAATGCGCGCGGAAGCGCCGCTGAAGTCCAGTGCAATCCGGCTTGTGTCGGCGCCCGGAGCCACGCGGAAATCATATTCCAGCTGTCCCTGATCCCCGTAGTAAACCAGATCGACGCCGCGATAAACGTTGTTGTACTCGACCTGCGCAAATTGAGGGATATTTTGCCGCCACTTCGAGGGATCATTGCCGATGAAATAGTTGCTCTTGCCGGGAAGCTTGTCGGTCCCTGCAATGGAAGCGGCCTTGTTCGCGCCAGCCAGTTGCATGTGTACGAATGAGGCCTTCTTAGCGGACGAATGTAGTGCCAGGACTGCCTGATCGGGCGTGAGGAACAGTCCGTAGCCTGCGCCTCGCGCCATAAATTTGACCTGCGGATCTGCCTGCCCCTGATTGGGCTCGAACCGGAGAGGAAGCTGGGCCATCGCCAACTGGACCTTGCGGCTGTCCGGAGCCCGACTGTCTGGAGCCACGACAGCGGCGCCAAGTTGCCCCGGAACTGACTGATTCTTGCCGGAAACGGCCATTTGCTGCACTGGGGCTTGCGGCCCCAGGGCCAGGGCACCTAGAAGCAGCAGGGTTATGAGGCAGAGCAGAGCAGGGCAATAACTTTTTCCCAACCCACGGAAATTCAATGTCACCAGCTCCTCCGGATCCCGATTGATGGAGAGGAAGAAAAATGGCGCACAAACAGCAACCCGCCTCGCGCCTGCGACGCGGCATGCGTACTTGTCACCAGAATATAGGCAAAAATAAGTAACTACTTAAACATCTGACG
>JBAVAA010000600.1:0-2626 GCA_049585515.1 Terriglobales bacterium
GTTGTGGACGGTGTGAAATATGTGCTGACGTCGTTTCGTAAGGCGCAGGAAAAAATTGTCGACGAAATCCTAGATACGGCAGTGCAAGCCGTTGAGGTGATTTTGAAAGAAGGACCGGCGGCGGCGATGAACCGGTTCAATCGTAAGAACGAGCCGGACGATGAGCTTTAGATGTTGGTGGTCCGTTGTTGGTCGGTAGTCATTGGTTGTTAGCGGGCGTTCGCGATTCGCGATGAATTCCGAACGACTAACGACTAAGGACTAACGACCAGCGACTGTGTTGAGAGACTTGGAGAGAATGAATGAATCGTAAATATGAATTGATGTTTATCGTACGTCCCGACATGGTGGAAGAGGATCTGAGCAAGCTGATTTCAACTCTCGAGTCATCCGTGACCTCGGCGGGCGGAATGTCCAAGAGTGAGGTCTGGGGCAAGCGGCGTCTCGCGTACCGTGTGGGTAAGTTCAACGACGGCATCTTTGTTCTGATGATGATCGAAGCGACCGGTGCTGTCGTGCACGAGGTGGAGCGCCGCCTGCGTGTAACTGAACCGGTGATCAAGTTCCTCACCGTACGTACGGACGAAGAACTGAAGCGGCTCGACAAGATCAAAAAGATCCGCGACTCGAAAAAGAAAGCCAGCGCGCAACCGGCCGCAGTCGCCGCCGCTCCCGTAACACCAGCAACGCCAGAGGCCACGCCGGAAACTCCGGCCACCGCGCCGGTCTAGCTGGAACTGGCTTCGTATCAGGGTATCGATTAAGCGATAACGCGGATACATCGGCTTGGCCGCCCCTTTAGGGGCTTCGCGGGGCATTCCGCTTGGCTAACAAGTTATTAGAGAGAAGGAGCACTATGGCAGAAGAAACGAAAGCACCAACCGCCTCGGCGGGATCGAGCCACGGCGAAGGCCGTCCGGAGCGATCGGGAGGTGATCGACCAGAGCGCAGTGGTCCGCCACGAGGTCCGCGTCCTGGCGGAGGCCCGGGCGGTTCTCGTGAGGGCGGCCGCAAATTCTTCCGGCGTAAAAAAGTTTGCAAGTTCTGCGTCGAGAAGATCGAAGCGGTCAATTACAAAGACGTGCGTCTGCTGGCGCAGTTCGTGGCGGAGAGCGGCAAAATCACGCCGCGCCGCCTCACCGGAGTGTGCACGCCGCACCAGCGCCGGCTTTCGAGGGCGATCAAGCAGGCGCGCAACATCGCTCTGCTGCCCTTCGCCGGACGCGCGCAGTAGATTCGAAATCGTCGTTGGTCGTTCGAGTTTAGTCGTTTGTCGTTCGCGGCGCATTTGAGCGATTGAGATTGCGAACGACTGGCGACTAACGACCGACGATAAGCGACTAACGACAAGATTTTCACGAAACGGAGTCATTCATGGAAGTCATCCTCAAGGAAGATGTGCCCAAGCTGGGCAACCGCGGCGAGGTGGTAAAAGTTGCCGAGGGATACGGGCGGAATTTTCTGCTGCCCAAAAAATTGGCGATTGAGGCGACCGTTGCCAACAAGACGGTCATCGAGCAGATGAAGGCCGCCGCAGTGCGCCGCTCCGCCAAGGAAAAATCGGAAGCGGAAGCGCTGGCTAAACAGTTCGACGGGCTAGAGGTTAAATTCCTGCGCAAATCGGGCGAAGGCGATCAGTTGTTTGGATCTGTGACGGCCGGAGACATTGCCGAGGCGCTCGAGAAGAAAAGCTTTCACATCGATAGGCGTAAGATTCAACTGCATGAATCCCTCAAGACTATCGGCGAGTTCATTGTCCCGATCAAACTGCACAAGGATGTGACCACGCACCTGAAGGTCGTTGTGGATAAGGAAGCTGTGGCGGAATAATTCTGGTTCCGCTGTGTTGGGGACGGGCGATTCGCCCGTCCTGATCATTCTTCATCTGCCCCGAAGAACTCCTCGACTTTCTTCAGGTCGGTGGTCCGGCTGTAGCATGGCAGACTCTCTACAAACACACGCCCATACTGCTTCTTCAAGATTCGGTTGTCCAGCAGTGCCAGCAATCCGCGATCATGCAGCGATCGAATCAATCTTCCGAATCCCTGCTTTAATGTGATAACCGCGCTCGGCACCTGGTATTCGAAAAACGCATTGCCCCCGCCGGCGTCGATCGCTTTCACCCGCGCCGCCACGATGGGGTCGCTTGGCACGGCAAACGGCAAGCGATCGATGATTACACAGCTCAACTGCTCGCCCTGCACGTCGACTCCCTGCCAGAACGATGATGTCCCGAAAAGTACCGCATTCGGAGTGATGCGAAACTCCTCGAGCAGCGCCGACTTCGGAGCGTTGCCCTGCTTGAGCATCGGAAATTCCAACTGGCCGAGAAGCCGCTCGTAGATATCGTTCATCTGCGCGTAACTCGTAAACAGCACGAAGGCGCGTCCGCGAGTGATCTCCAGAAAACGTCGAATAACGCCGGAAGCCTCGCCAGAAAATTGCGGGGTGCGCGGATCGGGCAAATTCGGCGGTACGTACAGAATCGCCTGGCTCTGGTAATCGAAGTGCGATGCGACGATTAACTCGCGAGCATGGTCAAGTCCCAGGCGCTGCCGTATATACTCGAAACCGCCGCCGACGGCCAGAGTCGCCGAGGTCATCACCGAGCTCTCCAGCTTCGACC
>JBAVAA010000601.1:0-1640 GCA_049585515.1 Terriglobales bacterium
CGTTAGCATCCGGACTTACCGGCACATGGAGGGGGAACCGCGGAAATGGCTGCCACACACTCAACCGGCGCAAAAGCAGAATGCTCGCCACGAGTCCCGCTACGCCTCCAGCGAGCGAAAGCAGCACGGATTCGGTGAACAGCTGGCGCAAAATGCGATTGCGGCTCGAACCAAGAGCCAGGCGCAAGGCCACTTCGCGAGAACGGTCGGCGGCCCGCGCCGCAAACAGGCTGCCCAGGTTGGCACAGGCCGCCAACAGTATCAAACCCGAAAGAAGCATCAACCCGGTGAGAAAAGCCCGCGTTGGCCCGTTCAAATAGTCGCCATGAAGACCAGGCCGCGCCAGCGTATAAGGGTCATTACTTTCTTCTTTGGAATAGCTTTTTTTCAGATAGGAATCCACGGAGTTCAGATCGGCAGTGGCCTGCGCCGGAGTGACTCCCGGCTTCAGACGTCCCACCATCTCAAACATCCAATGGATCCCGCGCGCGTTCAATATCATCTTGTCGCCGGATAACTGCTCATGGTTCACGATGGGCACGAAGACATCCGAAGCGAAGAACAAGATGGTCCCCTGGAACCCTGGAGGCGCCACGCCAAGGATGGTGAATGGATGCTTGTTGAGCCGAACAACGCGGCCCACCACGGTGCGATCGTCCTGAAAATGGTTGTGCCAATATGCGTAGGAGAGCACGACATAGGGCGCGCTGTTCGGGCCGTGCTCATCGGAAGCGTGGAAGAATCGGCCAAGGTACGGTTGAATGCGCAATGTGTCGAAGTAGTTTCCGCTGGTTTCGTATTCCCAGATATTGGATGGATCTTTGCCCGTATCCAGCCCTGACTGAGCGATAGCAAAAACAGCCACATCGTCGAAGCTGCTATTGCGCTGGCGAAGATCGAGATAGTCGGGATAGGAGTGGGACCCGCCGTCGCTCCCATGTTGGATGACGAAAAGGCTCTCTGCCTGAGGCACATTCAGCGGACGCAGGATGAGCGCGTTCAATACGCCGAAGACGACTGCGTTGGCGCCAATGGCCAGCGTCAGTGTCAAAACGGCAGTGATGGTGAAGCCGGGAGACTTGCGCAGTTGGCGCAATGCAAATCGCACATCGGCCCAGATCGATTCCAGCGTCGGCCACTGCCATACCTCGCGGCTGCGTTCCTCCACCGCAGTGCGATTCCCAAAGGCCACGCGCGCCTTCCGTTGCGCTTCCTCCGCACTCGTACCTTCGCCCATCAACTGCTCCGCGCGCTCTTCAATGTGCAGGCGGATTTCCTCGCTGAGATCGTCAAACGGCTTGCCGCGGCGGAAGATGTTCGGGATCCAGTTCATCGGGTCCTCCAATTGGCTGACTCGTCAGTTTGTTGTGGCCTTGCTCGGATCCAGGACCAATGCAATGCCTTCAAACATTCGTTCGAAACTGGAAATCTGCTCGTCCAGTCGGCGCAAACCTGAAGTCGTAATGTTGTAGGTTCTCACCCGCCGGTTGGTAAGGGAGACACCCCACTGCGCCTTCACCAGCTTTGCTTTCAACAATCTTTGCAGCGCCGGATAGAGCGACCCCTCTTCCACCTGTAATAAATTCTTCGATCGCTGCTGAATTTGCTGCACAAGCGCATAGCCGTGGGAGGGCTGGCGG
>JBAVAA010000602.1:0-3204 GCA_049585515.1 Terriglobales bacterium
AGATGGCAAGCCGATCGTACTTCGCTCTCCGAATCGCTCGATATTTGTATCCTGGGGAAGGATCCCTTCGGAGCAGTGCTCGACTCGACCATCGCAGGCGAAAGCATCGATGGCAGGAAGATTACCGTAAGAAGGATCGCCAGAGTTCAAGAAGCCGTGCCTTGCAGCATTTTGTTCATCGGGACTTCGGAGGCGAGCCGACTAACCTCGATTCTGACCGCCGCCCAGCATTTCAACGCGCTCACGGTCAGCGATTTGCCACATTTTGCCGAGCAGGGAGGCATGATCGGATTCGTCACTCAGGAAGGCAGAATTCGATTCGATGTAAACCGCGCGGCTGCGGAACAGTCGCACCTGACGCTTAGTTCAGAACTGCTGAAAGTAGCAACCAAAGTGATCGAGAAACCATTGCCGAGAAGCTGAAGCATGCCAACCAAGCACATTCGGTCAATTGCAACCAAGCTCACACTGATGAATATGCTCGTGAGCGGTGCGGCGCTGCTGCTGGCCTGCACTGGTTTCTTTGTGTACGACCAGATCACCTTCCGGCAGGGCTTGCTGCGCACGCTTTCCGCGCAGGCGCAGATCATCGGTTCGAACAGTGTGTCGGCGTTGCTGTTCAACGATCCGCAAGCCGCCGCTCAGACTCTCTCCGCTCTCAAGAGTTCGCCGAATATCGCTTCCGCTGGCATTCTGACGGCCGAACTGCACCCCTTTGCCCAATACACTCGTGGAGGGGAGGATGAGATTCTGAGTGTCCCGACGTTGCGTGACGATCAAGCCGAAACCTACTTCTACGGGAGCCGGCACCTCATTCTGGTACGCAGGATTTTTTCGGAGCGCAAGCCTGTTGGATTCGTCTACATTCGGGCGGACTTGTCTGAAATCGACGCGCGGTTAAGACGTTATGCTCTCATTTCATTCGTATTGTTGTTGGTTTCTTTGCTGTTCGCAGTGCTCGTTTCCTCGCAGTTTCGCAGATCGGTGGCCGACCCCATCATCGGACTAGCCGATACCGCCCGAAGAGTATCTCAGGATAAGGACTACAGGGTCCGTGTGCCCGCCAGCGGCGAGCGCGACGAACTGGCGACTCTGATCGACTCCTTCAATGAGATGTTGAAAGAGATTCAACAGCGGGACAATGCGCTGCAGAAAGCTCACGATGAACTGGAGCACCGCGTCTCGGAGCGTACTCGCGAGTTGTCGTCGGCCAACCGCGAACTGGAGGCATTTTCCTACTCGGTGTCTCACGATCTGCGAAGTCCGCTGGATGCGCTCAACGGATTCAGTTATCTGCTTCTCACAAATCAAGGCGCCAAGCTCGATGCGAACGGCAAGCAGTATCTGGAGGGCATCCGCGCGGCCTCCCGGCGTATGTCAGAACTGATCGACGATCTGATGAACCTGTCCCGTGTCACTACCCGCACCATGGTTCGCGAAAAGGTCGATCTGAGCGCATTTGCGCGCTCGATTATGGAAGAGCTGTGCCGGAGCGGGCCCGCACGCAAGGTTGAATTCATAGCGCCGACAAGCGCCGAAGACTACGCCGACACTCGTCTGCTGCGGATTGTAATGGACAACTTGCTGCGCAACGCGTGGAAGTATACCTCGCATCATGAGCACGCCCGGATCGAATTTGGGGTGGAGAGCGAGAATGGACGTCCCGTCTATTTCGTCAAAGACGACGGCAGCGGTTTCGATGAGCGCTCGGCGGATCGTCTGTTTCAACCGTTTCAGCGACTGCACTCAGCCGCTGAGTTCTCCGGCAACGGGATAGGGTTGGCCACGGTGCGCCGGATCATTCAGAGACACGGCGGCGAAGTGTGGGCCGAGGCCGAAGTGGAAAAAGGCGCGACTTTTTTCTTCACTCTCGGTTCATCTGAGGCCGGCGGTTGAGCACACTCCTGACGTAAAGAGCTTCGGCCAAATTGCGGGCATGACAGCATCGGATATCGGGAAAGCATCGTGGAGAGCGCGCATTCGCTCGATTTATCGATAGGGCGCTGCCTTGACGGTTTGAGTGGTGCCCGGAGACGGAATCGAACCGTCACGTCCGGTTAAGGACCCGGGATTTTAAGTCCCGTGCGTCTGCCAGTTTCGCCATCCGGGCTCTGCGACCTGCCTAACGCATGATACAAGAGTTGGTTGACCTCTTGGCAGACCGACATTCGTGGCCGCAGTGCCGGAATGTGAAGAATCCGTCATGTCCGTGTCGCGAGGAAGTCCTCCCGTTCAAGAGATGCGCGGTCCCAACCTGCCAGACCGGAGCCAGCTTCATAGGTGCTTTGCGCGAACTGCAGGATTTCTTCGCGTGGAGATTTCGCGCGGCGGACATCGTCATACATCAACAGGAATTCTTTTAATATGTTCCGATAGGAAGCACCCGCTGGCCGAATCGCTTGGCCGCCATAGCGGACGGGTTCTGGAGCGAAATAGGCGTAAAATGCCGGACCCACAACATCTCCGCCACCAGGCCACCATCCGACGCTGCTGCACTCATGCGAGTAGGATTCGGATGTGATGAGGCCTTTACGGAGCGGAGCGCGGCGGCCGCTAAAGCGTGTGCAGCACAAATCGAAGCTTCCCCAAAAAAAGTGGACCGGACTCGCCTTGCCGATAAATCGCGCGCGAAATTCGTGCAGCACAATGTCGATGGACCGGAGAATCCGCCATAAGCGATTTGCATACTCTGGATCGTAGGATGCGTGGGTGTCATCCTGATCGAAAGGAATTGGATCGGGGACCTCCTGCGGCTTGGGATTGATTTGAACGTCAATGCCGGCGTCGCGCAAGATTCCAAATACTTCCTGATAAAAGGTCGCCACGGATTTTGGGGCCAGGGCCAGGGACTGGACGCCATTCGCGGTTTGAAGCTCGAGGCGGTGGTTGACGAAGTCGAACCGGATCTCGAAGGTGGTGCCCCGGTACGGAATCGGCGAAGTGGTCAGGCCTCGCGGCGTCAAGTAGAGAGCGACATTCCAGAAATGATTCTGCAGAGGCGTAAGCATCAGGCGGATCTTGCCGACGATCTGAGTCCACATGTGCAAGGTGCGATAGGTGGCTTCCCATTCCTGCAGCGGCAAGGCGGGCCAGAATTGCTCGACTTGATTCATTGAAGATGGCTCCTCGGCAGGTTAGCGTCCGCGTCGGCTTCGTGATCGCCGCCGATGGCGTTCTCGAGCGCTATTATATTGTTCGCCGTAA
>JBAVAA010000603.1:0-8192 GCA_049585515.1 Terriglobales bacterium
GATCAGCACATCCTGCCGGCCGCGATTCCAGAAGTCCGCGGTCAAAGCGGCCCGGCCCACATACTTTTTCGCCAGCGCGCCGCCCGCCTTCGCGCCAACTTCCTCGAACTTCCCCGCCTTTGATAAGAAGCCCAGATTGTGGAACAAAAACGGCCGCTCCGCGTAGCCCACCCCGAACGACTGCCCCTCCACCTGAGGATCGACATGACCATTGGCAATGAAAATATCCGGCCACCCATCGTTGTCGTAGTCGAGAAACTTCACGCCAAAACCGAGATACGGATTGCTGATCGCGCCAATCCCGGACGCTCCGGCCACGTCCGTGAACTCCCCGTTATGATCGTTGTGATAGAGATCGGTATTGTCGTCGGAAAAATTAGTCTTCACAATGTCGGGCCAGCCGTCGCGATCGTAATCCGCCGAATCAACGCCCATGCCCGCCTGTTCCCGGCCGTCCGAGCTGTAAGCCACACCCGCCTCGGCGCCAACTTCGGTGAATCCACCCTTGCAGTTGTTGTGATAAAGCAGGCTCGGCGAGGAGTCATTGGCCACATAAAGATCGAGGCAGCCGTCTTTGTCGTAATCCAACCACAACACGCCGAGCCCGTAATAACTTTCAGTGTCGATGCCGAGTTTCTCGGTGACATCGGTAAAGGTGCCGTCGCCGTTGTTGTGATACAGACGGTCGCGCGCGCCCTTCAATCCGCGCGGTCCGCAATTGACCGGGATGCCCCGATACTGGCAGAACTTGGTGCTGCCGAACTCCGGCAGGTTGTTGATATCGACATCGACATAGTTCGCGACGTAGAGATCGAGATTGCCGTCGTTGTCATAGTCGCCGAACGCCGCGCTCGTCCCCCAACGGTCGGCATTGGCCACGCCAGCCTTAGCAGTGACGTCCGCAAATGTGCCGTCGTGGTTGTTGTGGTAAAGCGCCGAGCCGCGGAAACCGGTGATATAGACGTCGTCCCAACCATCGTTGTCGAAGTCGCCGATGGCCACGCCATAGCCCCATCCGCAAAAATTCAACCCCGACTTCGCCGACACATCGGTAAACGTGCCGTCATGATTATTGTGATAAAGGCGCGGCGGATGGCACTTGCCCGCGCGGTAGTCGGCCAGCGTCGACCCGTCGACCAGCAAAATATCCATCCATCCATCGTTGTCGTAGTCGAAAGCGGCCGCGCCGCCGCACTGCGTTTCAACGATGTACAGCTTCTCCAGGCTGCCGCAAGTCAGGTGAAAATCAATGCCGGCAGCGCGGGTGACGTCCACGAACAACTGTGGATTCCCCAAGCCCGTTTTCGTCCCCGGCTTCTCCGAAGCGCCCGCACGCTTCGCCGGAGGAGTGCTACTCGACCCCGGTTTCGGCGGAGCCGTCGTCTGGACTCGCCCCAAAATCCAA
The DNA here is from genome assembly GCA_049585515.1 of Terriglobales bacterium. Classification (GTDB taxonomy): domain Bacteria; phylum Acidobacteriota; class Terriglobia; order Terriglobales; family Acidobacteriaceae; genus Acidiflorens. The sequence continues at coordinate 1,406 of JBAVAA010000603.1, forward strand.
ACCCCGTTACATACCGTCAGCAGGAAAGCCGCCGCAACCGCGAGGCGCTGGCTCCTCATCCGACGGATCACTCTCATGATTGCGCCATCATCGATCGCGCCCTCAATGGTCCCGCCCGGTCGCCATTCCCGCTGAAGCCGGCTGCGCCTTTTTGAGTTCCGCAAAGCGCTGCCGCTCGTCTCGCGCCTCCGCAGTCTTTCCAAGCTTCTCCAGGACGCGCGCCAGTTGATAATGCGGGCTCGGATCTGTGGGATTCAATTCCGCCGCCCGGCGCAAAGAAGACTCAGCCTGAGCTTCCTGCCCCACCAGCGCTTGCGCCTTGCCCAGGTTGTACCAGACATCGGGATTCCGCGGGTCCAGTTCCGCGCCACGCTGTAGATAGCTCACAGCCGAATCATATTTTCCCGTCTCCAGCAGCGACCGCCCCAATTCATACACCACCGCCGGACTCTCCTCCCCCGACCGGCGCAACTCCTCCTTATACTCGGCGATGGCCTCGTCGTTTCGTCCCAAACTGTAGTAAGCAAATCCCAGATGGTAGTGTCCGAGCTTGATCGCAGGGTCAAGCTTCAGAGCGGTCTTGAACTCGTCAATTGCCTGCAGGCTGCGATTCGAATTCAGATACGCGCGCCCCAACAGAATATGCGCCAGCGCGCTCGCATTCGGGTTTGCGTTTGGGTTTGCGTTCAAACGACCGAGTTTGATCGACGCTTCGAGTTCATCCGCCGCTGCCGCGTAATCCTGCAAGCTCAGCAAAACCAGAGCCAGGTCAAAATGCGTCGCCGAGTCTTTCGGATCCAGCTCCCTCGCCCGTGTCAGCTGTTCCCGCGCCTGCTTGAGATCGCCCGTCTTGAAATACGCCAATCCCAGATGATGGCGGAATTGCGCATCCTCCGGCCAGCGCGAGACCGCTTGTTCCCCGAGCAGAACCGCGTCCTGCAACCGCCCCGAATCCAGCGCCTGCAACAACTGCTGCCGCATCTGGGCTTGCGAAAGATTTTGCGTTTGCGCCGTCGCGGAAATGTGGAATGAGATAGCGATAACCGGGATGGCACAAATAAAGAGGGATCGAAACGGTCGGAGGAGCCGAATGCCCGAGAATCCAGCCCCGAAGGGGCGGCCGAACCTAGCCCAGCGCTTCAGCGCTGGGAAAAGCGGTAAGAATGACCCAAGTCCCGGAGGGACGACCGAGTTCTCACGCACACTTTTGAGCGCTGCGATTAGTGTGGCTTGAGTACCCGCTTTGGCCGACGCAGTCCAGCTATGGCGCCCAAAATGCGAGATCAACAAGCGGGCTGCCCTCTGAAACCCTCCTCTCCGCGTCATCGCATCGTTTATCATCTTATGGCGTCACCTATCGTATCGTCTGTTGGCCACCGCCCACAATCTGCGCGGCCATCGCAATTCACGGAGCCTCCCATGCACGCCGATGATTTTCTGCGGATGTTTACCTACGATCACTGGGCAAATCGCGAATGCCTCGGCGCCATGCGGAAAACTGGTCCCGTCCCCGCGGACCCAGTCGGACGCATGGCCCACATTCTTTCCGCGCAAAGACTCTGGCTCGAACGGATCCGGGAGCAACCACAGAGCATGCCAGTATGGCCGGCCGCGACGATCGAAGATTGCACCGCGCTGGCCGACGAAATATCAGCGGCGTGGGTAAATTATCTTCGCACCTCGCAGAGTTCGCTCGGCGACCAAGTCGAATACTGCAACAGCAAGGGCGAGCTCTTCTCCAGTCGCGTCGAGGACATATTGACGCACGTGCTTTTTCACTCCGCCTATCATCGCGGACAGATCGCCCTGCAGATGCGCGCTTCCGCCCTGGAACCCGCTTACACCGATTTCATTCACGCCGTACGCCAGGGGTTTGTGAAGTAGGAGGAGCAAAGAGGAGCAAAACTATGGACCGCGGAACCGTATGGCGTGTCTGGCTGCCCTTGCTCGGCGGCCTGTGCGCGGTTGGCTGGATATTCCTCTACGGACACGGACAAGGCCCGCACGGCCTCGTTCGCTGGATCGGCCTGCTGTTAGCCTTGATCGGCCTCGCCGGCGTAATTCTCGCCCGCTACACGCTCGGCCGCTCCTTCTCTATCGTTCCCAAAGCGACCGCGCTAGTCACCACCGGCATCTACTCGCGCATTCGCAATCCGATTTACGTTTCGGGAGAAATTTTTCTAGTCGGCATGGTTCTCATCGTAGGGCGGCCCGAGTTGCTGATCATTCTGCTGCTGCTCATACCGATTCAGATTATCCGCGCCCGCCGCGAAGCTGCCGTCCTCGAAGCAAAATTCGGCGAAGCCTATCGCGACTACCGCAAGCGCACCTGGTTCTGAGGAGCAGGTGTCAGGTCGTAGGTGTCAGGTCGCACGGAAAGCAACCCCTATCGGAGACCTAATGCCTGCATCCTGTCACCTATCACCTGCGACCTCTGACCCGCTCCTCACTGCTATCATCTCTGCAATGAAATCAGCATTCGCCAAACTCCTGCCATCATTGCTCTACTTTTTTCTGCTAACCCGCCTTCAGGCCGCCGAGGAACCCAAGCTCAGCCCGCTCCCGGCACCCGTCTCGAATAATGCGGTCGCCATTTCGCATGACGAAGGCGGCTCCAGGATTTTCTCTTTCATGGGAATCGGTCCGAAAAAAACCTGGGATGCCATCACCACCAGCGCCTACGAACTCGATCCCGACAATGGCCAGTGGACAGAAAAGCGTCCCGTGCCAGGAGTGGCTGGTCGCTTGGCGGCATCTGCAGTGGCGTTGCATGATCAGGTCTTTATCTTCGGAGGCTACGTCGTCGACGCCCAGGGCGGAGAGACGACCGCCTCCGACCTGAATGTCTTCGTCCCGGCAGAAAACCGCTACTATCGCGGCAAGGACATCCCTATTCCAGTCGACGACGCAGTCGTCGGCCTCTATCGCGACCGCTACATTTTTCTCATCGGCGGGTGGTCATCCTCGGCGGAAGGTGGAAAAGGCGGCGCAGTCCGCAACGTCCAGATCTACGACACCGACAAAGACGTCTGGATGCAGGCCACGCCACTCCCCGGCACACCGGTCTTCGGCCATGCCGGCGCCATCCTCGGCGACACCATTATTTACGTGGACGGCGCGCACAAGAATCCCTACGGCACGAATCCCAAGTATGTCGCCTCCAACGAATGCTGGATGGGCAGGCTTCCCAATTCAAAGAAGGGCGACTTCACAAGAATTGAATGGACAAAGCTTCAACCGCATCCCGGTAACGCGCACTATCGCATAGCAGCCGGCGCCGGTCCCCTCGAAAAACGCGGCGGCAGAATCTACTTCTCGGGTGGGACCGACACGCCTTATAACTATGACGGAATCGGTTACAACGGCCGCCCCGCGGAGCCCTCGCCAGTCACCTTCGCCTTTAACGTCTACACCGAGCGGTGGGAAACGATCAACGAAAATACTCCCGATCCCACCATGGATCATCGCGGCCTGATGGTCACCCGCCGCGGCCTCATTATGGTCGGAGGCATGGAGCAGGGCCAGCAGGTGACCGCCAAAGTCACGGTTGTAAAACTGGGCCGCTGGAAGTAACCTTGTGAATGCGCTGATGGACACTTTTAAGGATTTCCCGTGTCCTGCGCCTGGTGTCTTACGTACACAGCCTGGCACCCAATCATCACGAAATGCGGTGATGCCAATCACGGCAGAGATTCTCCCCAAGGCATCTAATTGCTACAGCCGCAATTCTGCGGCGTCTATGCTTTCTTAAGAAAGCGTTTTTTGAAAACCTAATTTCCTACCTGAAAATTCGGAGGCAAGTCTATGAGCAAGGTCATGGAACCGCCTAAAGTCCACCCAGCGGCGGACTATACCAATCAAATTCTCAACCTCGTCAAAGCCAAAAACCCAGCCGAACCAGAATTCCACCAGGCCGTCCTCGAAGTGTTCGATTCCTTGAGGCCCGTGTTGGAACGCCATCCGGAATATCAAGAAGCCAAAATCCTGGAACGCATCACCGAGCCCGAACGCGTCCTCATGTTCCGCGTCCCGTGGTTCGACGATCAGGGCAAGGTGCAGGTCAACCGCGGTTTCCGCATTGAGATGAACAGCGCCATCGGCCCCTATAAAGGAGGATTGCGCTTCCATCCCTCGGTCAACCTGGGCATTCTTAAATTCCTGGCGTTCGAACAAGTCTTCAAGAATTCGCTAACCACGCTGCCCATGGGCGGCGGCAAAGGCGGAAGCGACTTCGATCCTAAGGGCAAGAGCGACAATGAAGTAATGCGCTTCTGCCAAAGCTTCATGACCGAACTCTGCCGCCACATCGGCCCCGACACCGACGTTCCCGCCGGAGACATCGGCGTAGGCGGAAGAGAAATCGGCTTCATGTTCGGCCAATACAAACGCCTCAGAAACGAATTCAGCGGCGTCCTCACCGGCAAAGGCCTTGCCTGGGGAGGCTCCCTGATTCGTCCCGAAGCCACCGGCTACGGCTGCGTCTACTTCGCCGAGGAAATGCTGAAGACGAAGAAAGACAAGCTCGAGGGCAAAGTGTGTCTCGTCTCGGGCAGCGGCAACGTCTCGCAATACACGGTAGAAAAGCTGCTCGACTTGGGCGCGAAACCGGTTACTCTCTCCGATTCCGACGGAGCCATCTATGACGCCGACGGCATCACCCGCGAAAAGTTGGCCTATGTAATCGACCTGAAGAACAACCGTCGCGGCCGCATCAAGGAGTACACCGAAAAATTCAAGAACGCCGTCTACAACCCCACCGACAAGAAACTCGACCACAGCTGGCTCTGGAACATCAAAGCCGACTGCGCCTTCCCCAGCGCCACGCAAAACGAGATCAACGCCAAAGACGCGGCGAACCTGATAAAGAACGGGGTAAAAGTAGTAAGCGAGGGAGCCAACATGCCCAGCACCCTCGAAGCCACGCATCTGTTCCTGGAAGCCAAAATCCTCTACGGACCAGCCAAAGCCGCCAACGCTGGCGGCGTGGCCACCTCCGGATTGGAAATGTCGCAGAACAGCATGCGCATCTCCTGGACCCGGGAAGAAGTCGATGATCGTCTGCACAAGATCATGATAGCCATCCACAAGAACTGCTACGAAACGGCCGAGAAATACGGCACGCCCGGCAACCTCGTGAACGGCGCGAACATAGCAGGCTTCCTGAAAGTAGCAAACTCGATGCTGGATCAGGGGCTGGTGTAGTAGAACGCAGCTTAGAGAATAACTGTATTCATCCCGTGTCATCCTGAGCGGAGCCAGGCCATGCGCAAAACGCATGGCCTGGCGTAGTCGAAGGACCCCTACACCCTCTCATTCTCAAGATGCAGAAGCTCTCCAAAATAACAAGTCGCGGAAGAGTCACCGTTCCCGCTGAGATTCGCCGCATACTCGGCGTCCACGCGGGGGACCGGCTCCTGTTTGAGTGCGACAGCAAGGGCGTCCATATTCGCCCCGTTCGCAAAGAAAGCGTATTCGCCAAATACGCGGGCATCGGCAAACCCCGGAATTGGATCGGGCAGAAAGGCGATCAATCGCTGGCTGCGGAAAATGCGCGGCGACATTGATTGATCGTTGACGAGGGATAGGTCAGCTCGAAGGAACGGACCGGAGTTATCCATGGCTTTCACGGCAGATGCTAGAGCTCGGAATTCCTCAAAGGCTCTTGGCTCCGGCTGAGAGCCTTTTCATTTTATAGAGTCTTATCCTCGATTGAAGGAACTTAGATTTTCGAGATGCTCTTGCGTCACTTTGGTCTTGCCTAAAAGGTCTTTGCGGATTGCAAGCAAAATCAAATTGTTTAGCTCGCTTTCCTTCTCCAGATCATGTTTTTCCAAATCCGCATATCGAATCCAGGCATCGTATGCTCTGATGACCTCATCGCTGGCATAGAGCACCAGCTGATCTCTCGCCCGCATTCGCTCCCGGTCAGTGTCTTTATCCGAAACATCTTCATCGTGCATCACGGAGACCGCTATCTCAGTGAAGTTCCTCAGAAAGCGGGTGTAGGTCCTACGCTTCTGTTCGGCGATTTTGAGGTTCAGCTCCTTGTTCCTCTGAGACAAGTAAGGGAACACAACACCGAACACGGTAGGTGAATAATTAAAGCCCTGTAGTTCCGTTAGATGTGTAATCCTCACGTCAATGCGTAGCAGCGCGAGATTAGCCAAAGCATTGCTGGTGGGAACACCTTGGCACGAGAGCTTGAAGACTATAAAAGCGACTGAAGCGCATCGAGCAGAACGGTCCACCTGAGGAATTCTTTAGGGTTTTACGAAATGCGCAGATGAAACTTATGAACCTTGTCATTAAGCTACTTGGTCCCACCGGACTTCCATCCGTGTCAGGGCTGGGACAGCCCGTCGACCCGTTTCCCCACTTGCTCGTGCGTGAGATATTCGCCCCGCTCCAAGGCTGCTTCGCCAAGCTTGACCGCTTCAATAAAGCGAGATTCCTCCGCGAGATAGCGGCTGATAGCCTCCAGAGCAAGCGCACCCGCGTCGCGCCCTCGCTCGCTGGCAAGTTCCGCGAGTTGGTGCTGCTGCTCAGGCGTGAGATGCACTTCCATAATCGCAGTCTAAGGGCGCCAATTTTGACCTGTCAGCAGACCAATTTGGCACTTTTTCATCACATTCAGCCAGTGAGCTCCATCACAGACATCCCACTCCCCATGCGCGAAAATGAAGGTCTGATTGGCCAAAGCAGAAGTGCGTCCGTCTCCAGAGACGGGCCTAGATACCGAACGAAATCCGCCATCAGTGATCCTTGACAACCCAGATAACACCCGTAG
>JBAVAA010000604.1:0-10518 GCA_049585515.1 Terriglobales bacterium
TTGGTGCTGAGCGTGGAGACCAGAGACTCTTTTTCGGTGGTGTGTTCACCCTGCTTGCTGACCCCGATGGTGGCCTCGAGCACCAGGAAAATGTCGTAGCCGCCTTCCTTGATGCGGGCCACCACCTCGGCGATCGATTCGGAATCGGACAGAGACTCGTTGATCGCTTCTCCAAGCTCTTTCATGAGTTGCTTCAGTTGCTGGTCCACGAATCCCCCCGGAAATCCGACGCCGCTGGTGGTCACGCGTCACAAGTGGCTGTGACGCTGCCCATCGCCATTGTACCGCCGCAGGCTGCTAAAATCGACCGATAGCAAGCGCCTGGGCGGCTGGATATAGTGAATAACCAAGGCGACTGAGGGATGATCGACGGCCAGGCAGTGAGGAAAATCGTACAGATTTACCGGGCAGCGATCGATGTGATCGAGCGCAGCCGGACGGGCCGTGCCCTTCTGGCGGGCCTCCGCGCCTCCGGTCGATCCTTTGGCCGTGTGTTGCACCAGCTATGGCTCGAAGTGACTGGCTTTATATTTCTTGCAATTGCGGCGATTGGGGCCATGGCCGGACTGCGCGAGTACAACCGATATCAGTCGGGCCATGTCACGGGACCGGGCCGGTTGGCGCTGGCCATATGCTTCACGGTTTCGTTCGCCTGGTTCGGGGTGAGCTCGTTCTGGCGACTCAAGAAAAGAGCAAAGTAGAGGCGGGGCTTGCCCCGTCTCCGCCAAAGGAAGAGGTCGAATTGAAGGGAAAAGAAGGGTCGATTGAAATGACACAACTCAAAACGGCGGAAGCGCCTTCGAAACCTTCAAAGCCCCGCCAAGAGGAGACCTCATCCCATATCGCCGTAGGTCCGCTTTACACCGCCGAAGACCTTGCGTCGTGGGATTACGACCGCGACGTGGGATATCCCGGGCAGTTCCCCTACACGCGCGGCGTGCAGGCCACGATGTACCGTGGCCGCCTTTGGACGATGCGCCAGTATGCGGGGATGGGCGACGCCGAGGAGTCGAACAAACGCTACAAGTATCTACTGGCGAATGGAACGACCGGGCTGTCAGTCGCGTTTGATCTGCCCACACAGATTGGCTTGGATTCGGACAATCCGCTGGCCGTAGGAGAAGTGGGCAAAGTCGGCGTGGCGATCGATTCGATCGAAGACATGCAACGTCTGTTCGATGGCATCGAACTGACCAAGATTTCGACATCGATGACCATCAATGCCACAGCGTCGATTCTGCTGGCGCTGTACGTTGCCGTGGCGCGGCGGCAAGCAATGGATGTCCGCAAACTCTCGGGCACGGTGCAGAACGATGTGCTCAAGGAATACATCGCGCGCGGGACTTATATCTATCCGCCGCAGCAGGCGATGCGCATTATCACCGATCTTTTTGCCTGGACCAATGAGAATGTGCCGGAGTGGAACACGATTTCGATCTCGGGCTATCACATGCGCGAGGCGGGATCGACGGCGGTGCAGGAAGTGGCCTTCACGCTGGGCAATGGAATCGCGTATGTGGAAGCGGCAATTCGGGCGGGACTCGATGTGGACAAGTTCGCACCGCGGCTTTCATTTTTCTTTAATGCCCACAGCAACTTCCTTGAAGAGGTCGCGAAGTTTCGCGCCGCGCGCCGCATGTGGGCGAAGATTATGCGCGAGCGTTTTAAAGCAAGCAATCCAAAATCATGGATGCTGCGCTTCCATGCGCAGACGGCTGGTTCCACGCTGACGGCGCAGCAACCGGAGAACAACATTGTGCGTACGGCGATCCAGGCGATGGCGGCCGTCTTAGGCGGGACGCAATCCCTGCATACGAACTCTTTTGACGAAGCGCTGGCCCTGCCGACCGAGGCCTCGGCGCGGATTGCTCTGCGCACGCAGCAGGTGATCGCGTTCGAGTCAGGAGCGCCGCAAACGGTCGATCCGCTGGCGGGCTCGTATTACGTGGAATCGCTGACCACCGAAATCGAAAAGCGGGCCGTGGATTATCTGGAAAAAATCGCAGCCATGGGCGGCATGCTCAAGGCCATCGAACGCGGATACGTGCAGCAGGAGATCCAGAACGCGGCCTACGAATATCAGCAGGCGGTGGACAAGCAAGAGGCGGTGGTAGTCGGCGTGAACCGGTTCCAGATCGAGCAAGAACACGCGGTGCCGATCCAGCGGATCGATCCCGCTCTGGAGCCGCGACAAGTCGAGCGCCTGCGAGCCCTGCGGGCGAAGCGGAATGCCGAAACCTGGAAGGCCGCGATCCGGGCAGTCGAAGACACGGCGAGGTCGGGAGAAAACTTAATGCCGCGAATTCTGGCAGCTGTCGAGGCAAACGCCACGGTGGGCGAAATCTCAGACGCGATGCGAAAAGTATACGGAGAGTACAAGGAAGTGATGGTGATTTGAGCAATCCATCGGTAGAGTCGAGGCTTGCCCCGTCTCAACGGCAGGAGATGCGGCCTTCAGATCGGAGGCACACCGCTTCAGCCTGATGTGGACGTGGATGCGTTCGCTGGTCTGTAGTCGCAGGCACTGCGGCAGTCCTCACAGTACATCAGGCCGTCCGTGCAAAGACGTACGTGGAGCGGGGACTGACACAGAGCGCAATATTTGTCGCACCAGCAACGCGATTCTACCTGTTCGCATTGAGAGCAGACGATGTAGGTTAGTTCCGAGGACATAACTGGATTTTAGTTCGCGCGAAGCGGGAACGGAATGTAACCGAAGTGCAGGTGGCAGGCCGCAGGGGACGGGCCTCAGGAAAACCGATTCCCGAGAACCTGCCAATGCAAGACGCGAGTCTACTCACTGAGACCTGCCTTCGTTTTGTGTTAACTTAAACAGTTCCAGATTGCGGCGGATATCAGGTTCGGGCTTCCGTTTTTTCCTGCGACCTGCGAGGTTCTTTTTGTCCGTACTCGAAGCAACCCCATTAATCCGCAAGACCGCTTTAAACGCTATCCATCGGCAGATGGGCGCGAAGATGGTGGAGTTTAACGGCTGGGAGATGCCGGTCGAGTACCCCGCCGCGATCGGCTGCGGCATTGTGGCCGAGCACATGGCGGTGCGCACGGGAGTGGGCATTTTTGATGTCAGCCACATGGGCGATATTCGTCTGGCCGGGCGTGAGGCGCTGGCCGCCGTCCAGCATATTTCCATGAACGACGCGTCGCGGCTCGCGGTCGGGCAGGCGCAATATTCGGCGTTGCTCTATCCACAAGGGATGTTTGTCGATGACGTGATCGTGCACCGCCTGGGCGAGGACGAATACCTGCTCGTGATCAACGCCGGCACGCGCGAGAAAGACTTCCATTGGGTGCGCGACAATACGCGCCGCTTTGATTGCAAGGTCGAGCACCTCTCCGACGACTTCACGCAGATTGCGATTCAGGGACCTAAGGCCGTTGATGTTTTGCAGAAGCTGACCGATGCCGACCTGAGCGCGGTGAAGTTCTATTGGGTCACGCGCGGCACTGTATGTGGCTTGAAGAACATCCTGATGGGTCGCACTGGGTACACCGCCGAAGATGGATTTGAGATTTACATCCCGCCGGATGAAGCGACCAGCGCGCGCGTCTGGTTTGCGATTCTGGAAGCGGGCAAAGAATTTGGCGCGGTACCCTGCGGCCTGGGTGCGCGCAACACGCTGCGACTGGAAGGGGCGCTGTCTCTCTACGGTCACGAAATTTCAGACACGATTAATGTGTGGGAAGCGAAGTTGGATCGTTTCTGCAAAATGGAGAAGCCGGATTTTATCGGGCGCGCGGCGCTGGAAAGAGCGAAAGCCGCGGGCGTGAAGAAAACGCTGGTCGGCCTCGAGATGGTCGATCGCGGCATCGCCCGCGACGGATACAAAGTGTTGGACGAGAATGGCAGCGAGATTGGCTATGTTACCAGCGGTTCTCCCGCGCCATTTCTGAAAAAGAACATTGCGCTGGCATACGTTCCGCCCGCGCAGTCTGCGGTTGGAACTACGGTGAAAGTCGAAATCCGCGGGCAGGGTGTGAACGCCCAAGTGGTGCCGACGCCGTTTTATAAGCGTCCGAAGAAGTCGTAGTGCCGCGGTCCCGGCGGGCGTCTTCGTTCGTCGCGCCGAAGGCAGAATGCCCTCGGGACAGCCGGCAAGATGCCGGCGCTACAAGCCAGAAGCAAGGAGCCAGGAGCTAGAAGCCGATATGCCCTACCCAACCGATCGCAAATACACCAAAGAACACGAGTGGATCACCGCCGATGGCACGATCGGAATCACCAACTACGCACAGGATTCGCTGGGCGACATCGTATTTGTAGAGTTGCCCAAGGTTGGCGCTGAGATCGCTGCCGGCAAGCCGTTTGGCACGGTCGAGTCGGTGAAAGCCGTTTCGGATCTGAATGCTCCGGTTTCGGGCACCGTGACGGCCATCAATGACGCGCTGGCTACGGCTCCAGAACAGGTAAACAAAGATGCTCACGCCGCCTGGATGGTGAAGATCAAAGTAAAAGACCCGGCGGAGATGAATGCGCTGCTCTCGCCGGCGGACTACGAGAAATTTGTGAGCGAAGAGGCGGGACACTGAGAAACATTTAGTCACTGAATCATTGAGTCATTGAATCATCTTATTGAGTAACTGAATCAATGCCTCAATGCCATAGTGAGTTAATGTCGCAATGATTCAATGACCAAATGATTCAATGACTATGAGATATCTGCCTAAATCCCCCGCGGATCGCGCCGCCATGCTGCAAGCGATCGGGATCCGTTCCGTTGACGATCTTTTCTCGCCCATACCCGCCGAGTATCGGCTGGCGCGCGATCTGGCAATTCCGCGGCAAATGGCCGAATCGGAAATCGTCGACTGGTTCAAGCAACGCGCGAAAGAAAATGGCGAAGGCTACACCAGTTTCCTCGGAGCCGGCGCCTACTCCCATTACCGTCCCGTGGTTATTGATGCGCTTGTGCAACGCGGCGAATTCCTCACGTCTTACACGCCGTATCAGGCGGAGTTTGCGCAGGGTACGCTGCAGGCCATCTTCGAGTTCCAGACCATGATCTCCGAACTTACCGGTATGGATCTGGCGAATGCTTCCATGTATGACGGCTCGACGGGCGCGGCCGAAGCGGTGATGATGGCGGTCCGCGTGACCGGCAGGGATTCGGCAGTGATTGCTCGCAACCTGCATCCGGAGTATCGCGAGGTTATCAACACCTACGCGACCCACCAGGAGATTGCGCAGAAGTTGGTGTCATTCACCGACTCGGGACAAATCGATCTCAAGGAACTCGAGAAAGCAGTCGGCGATGATACGGCGTGTGTCCTGATTCAGTCGCCCAATTTCTTCGGGACGATCGAAGACGTCGAAGCCATCGCCGAGATCGCCCACAAACACGGAGCGCTGCTGATTGTTTCGATCGCCGAAGCCGCATCGCTCGGGATTGTGGAACCGCCGCGCGCGGCCGATATCGTGGCGATGGAAGCGCAGTCGTTCGGGGTACCGCTCGGATTCGGCGGTCCGTACTGCGGCGTGCTCGCCACCAAAGAGAAATTCGTGCGGCAGATGCCCGGTCGCCTGGCGGGCCAGACCGTCGACAAGAATGGCAAGCGCGGCTTCGTGCTGACACTGGCCACGCGCGAGCAGCACATCCGCCGCGAGAAAGCCACGTCGAATATCTGCACGAACCAGGCACTGGTCGCGCTGATGGTGAATATCTTTATGACCGTGTACGGCAAAGTCGGCTTGAGAGAGTTGGCGAAGCAAAATCTTGCTAAGACCGCCTATGCAGCCAATCAGTTCAGTAAACACGCCAAGGTGCTGTTCGCGGGCGCGCCGCGATTCAACGAGTTCGTGGTCCAGACCAGCGAAGATCCTTACGCCATTAATTCGCGGCTGCTGGGGCATAAAATCGTCGGCGGTTTGCCGATGAAGAAGTTCTTTCCCGAACTCGGCCGCGCGGCGCTGTGGTGCTGCACGGAATTGACGACACGGTCCATGATTGATACGGCTGTCGGCCTCGTCGCCGAGAGTGAGCGGTCGGTTAGAAGCATGAAAGAGGCCGAAGAACAAGAGGTGACGCGATGAAGCAGATCCCATCGACGCTAAAACCCTATGCCAGGTTCTAATCGGTGTTCGGAATGCCGTGGAAATGGAAAGTGCAATCAGTGCTTCGGGACGGGAACGAACACGCACCTCAATGAAGATGATCCGAAGTGTCGGAATTGCTTGGGAACGGGCGTGTGCCCATCTTGCGACGGAACCGGCATATGGCGCCCTTCCTCCGGAATGACAAGAGATCTTTAGACTAGACGATAAATAACTATGAAGCACATCACCCGCAAAGCGACGCGCCATATCAGCCAAAATGAGGGATTGATTTTCGAGAAGTCGTCTCCAGGGAAGGCGGCGTGGAAGTTGCCGCCGCTCGATGTTCCCGAAGTCGATACGGCCCAGTTGCTCGGAAAGCAGGAGCGCAAAGACCTTGGCAACATGCCGGAAGTGAGCGAGATCGAAATCATCCGCCACTTTACGCGGCTGTCGACTTGGAATTACGCCATCGATCTTGGCATGTATCCGCTGGGCTCCTGCACGATGAAATACAACCCACGCGTCAATGAGTTTGTGGCACGGGTCGAAGGCCTGGCGAACGGGCATCCGTATCAGGCGGAGAAAATTTCGCAGGGCGCTCTACAGATCATGAAAACGCTGAGCGACTGCCTGCTCGAAATTACCGGCATGGACGCGATCACGCTGCAGCCGGCGGCGGGCGCGCATGGCGAACTGACTGGATTGCTGATGGTGCGTGCCTACCATCAATCGCAGGGCAACGCCCGCAAGAAAATTCTCATCCCGGACTCGGCGCATGGCACGAATCCGGCGACAGCGGCAACAGTTGGCTATGCGGTCGAAAACCTGAAATCGAATGATCGGGGCATGGTCGACGTGGCGGCGCTGGCGGCGCAGATGAATGAAGATGTCGCGGCGCTGATGGTGACCAATCCGAATACGCTTGGCGTTTTCGAGCAGGAAATCCACAAAATCGCCGAACTCATGCACGCCAAAGGCGGACTGCTGTACATGGATGGCGCCAACATGAACGCGCTGGTTGGAAAGGCGCGGCCTGGAGACTTCGGCGCCGACGTCATGCACCTCAATCTGCACAAAACTTTTTCGACGCCGCATGGCGGAGGCGGGCCTGGATCGGGCCCCGTGGCGGTGAAGAAAATGCTTGCGCCGTTTCTGCCGACGCCGGTCGTCATCACCAAGCCGGATGGCACGCTGGGCTTCGAATACAACCGTCCGCAATCGGTCGGCCGTGTGCGCGCGTTTTATGGAAACTTCGGCATGTTCATTCGTGCACTGGCTTACATCTTCGCCAACGGACCCGACGGCCTGCGGCAGACGACCGAAGATGCGGTGCTCAACGCGAACTACATTCGCAAGGGGCTTGAGGGCGTTTACGACCTGCCTTACTCGACACCGTCGATGCATGAAGTGGTTTTCAGCGACAAGGTGCAATCCAAAAAGGGCGTGCGTACGATGGATCTGGCGAAACGGCTGATCGATTACGGATTTCATCCTTATACGACGGCGTTTCCGCTGATTGTTTCAGGCGCGCTGATGATCGAACCGACCGAGAGCGAGCCGAAAGAAGAACTCGATCTTTTCATCGAAGCGATGAAGTCGATTGCGGAAGAGGTGGAGGAAGATCCGCAGTTTGTGCTCGACGCGCCGCATAATACGCGCATTTCGCGCCTGGATGAGACGGCTGCGGCTCGCAAGCCGGTACTGCGCTGGAAACCGGAGAATGTGTAAGACAGCCGCCCCCGGGTGTCCTGCCGAGCGCAGCTCGGCCCGCGCCACCAGCACTACTTAATGGTTGCGGGAGGGCCCTTCCGTTCGATCCGCGATCCAGAGCCACAGCAGAAACGTCGGCACCCAATAAGGAAAAATCCCATAGAGCGTGTCGGAAACGGAGTGCGAGCGTCCGTCGACGAATAGAAAAATATGCAGGCAGAATGCCGCCGCGAGGAAGCTGACGATCCAACCAGGAATCGAGACGGGAACAAAGACGAAGCCGAAGGGCTTAAACCAGCGCATGGGGCTGCTCCTGAGTGGGGATGTACGTGAAGCCACTATATCGCAACTGTTAAAATCAGCCAGACCTTATGCCAGACGATCCGGCCAATTCAGCAGGCGCGCGCCAACTGGCCGAGCATCATTACTATGCCGCGCTTGATCTGGTTCTTGAAGGCCATCACGAGCGGGCGGTCGAAGAATACCGGCAGGCGGTTGCGGCCGATCCCAGGTTCACCGATGCGCTGCATGGATTGAGTCGCGCGCTGCAGGACCTTCAACGCTTCGATGAAGCGATCGTCGTTGCCCAACAAATCTCGGAGATCGATCCCGACGACATTCTGGCGCACACCAGCCTCTCGATTTTGTATCAGAAAAAGGGAATGGTCCCCGAGGCCGAGGCGGAAGGGAACAGGGCGCGGGTTCTGGGGTGGAAGCAGCAGTTGAAGAAAGGGAGCGGGTGAGGATTGCTGCTGCGTAGGCTCGTCAGCGCTGTTTCTTCCGTGCCTTCTCGGCGAGCCTCGTTTTAACCATTTTTTTCACCAGAGGGACGGACAGAGGCTTGTCCACCGGGAATTGGATCGTCCCTTTGGAGATTTCGTACTCCTCCAGTTCCTTCTTGAACGCCTTGATCACGGATGCACCCGGAAAAAAGCTGCAATGGTTCGAAAAGGCGGCGAACCACACGAGCGGTCCGTTGTAACTGAAGGCCGGAATGCCGTAGCTGATGGTTTCAACGGCCTCCGCCGGCATGGCAGACTGTATCGCGGAGCGCATCTGCCGCAAGGTGGTGCGTGCGGGTTCCGGAATGGCGGCAAGATAATCATCAACGGTCTTGGGCGTTGAAGCGACTTTGCGTTTCGCGGCTGAACCGCGCGTGCTGGCTTTTTTTTTCATGAGTGGCGTCCCGCGAACGCGTCCCGTTTTTCCCAAGCGGCGTTTGCTGAAAAACTTCCGGCGCGCGCCGCAGTCATCCTCAACGGCTAAAGTGTGTGCGTGAGAACTCTGTCATCCCTCCGGGACTTGAGTCATTTTTTCCACTTTACCCAGAGCTGAAGCAGCTGGGCTAAGTTAGTTTGCCCCTCCGGGGCCGGATTCTCTCACATTACGTTCCACCGGATTGCCCGTAAGGTAGTTTTAGAGTGCTTTACATTTTGTTTTCGAAAGCGGCACGATCATACACCTGTTCTGAACATGATGAAACGAGGGATGAGCGAGGACGCCCGTCCCTCCATTACCATCCACATAAACACAACGGCCGAGTTAAAATCGAGTTATGCGAGAAGTCGTCGTGGTTTCTTCCGTCCGCACTCCGGTGGGACGCGCTTTTAAGGGGACGTTGCGAGCCACGCGTCCTGATGAACTGGCTGCGGTTGCGATCAAGGGTGCGCTGGATCGCGTGCCGGAGGTTAATCCTAAGGAAATCGAAGACGTCGTCCTGGGCTGCGCCATGCCAGAAGGCGAGCAGGGGATGAACGTGGCTCGCATCGCTTCGTTGCGGGCGGGGCTGCCGGTGGAAGTTTCGGCGGTGACGATCAATCGCTTCTGTTCGTCCGGATTGCAGGCGATTGCCATGGCGGCTGAGCGCATCATGTCGGGCGGCGCCGAGGTGATAGTGGCGGGTGGAACGGAATCGATGTCGATGATTCCGATGGGCGGGCACAAAATTTCGCCGAATCCGTGGCTGGTGGATCATTATCCGGATGCTTATCTTTCGATGGGCCTGACCGCGGAGCGACTGGCGACGCGCTTCGGCATCACGCGCGAGGCTTGCGACGCATTTTCTTTGCGCAGCCATCAGAAGGCGCTGGCGGCGCTGGCGGCGGGCAAGTTCGCGGATGAGACGGTCGCGGTCCCGGTTAGTTTTACCACTCCGAACGGATCGAAGCCGAAAAAGCAGGAAATCGTCTTCAAAGTCGACGAGGGGCCGCGGGCCGATACTTCGCTGGAAGCTCTGGGCGCGCTCAAGGCCGCATTCCACGTGAAGGGAGTGACTACGGCGGGAAATTCTTCGCAGATGTCGGATGGCGCGGCCGCGGCCGTGGTGATGTCGGCTGAGCGAGCGAAGGCTCTGGGGATCACTCCGCTCGCCCGCTATGTTGCCTTTGCTACCGCCGGATACAAGCCGGAAGAGATGGGCCTCGGGCCCGTGTTTGCCATTCCGAAGGCGCTGAAGCTGGCGGGTTTGAAACTATCGGACATCGACGTGATCGAGCTAAACGAAGCGTTTGCGGCGCAGGCGCTGGCGGTGATTCAGGAGGCGGGGCTTGATCTGGAGCGCGTGAATCCTAATGGCGGGGCGATTGCGTTGGGGCATCCGCTGGGGTGCACGGGGGCCAAACTCACGGCTAGCGTGATCCGCGAACTGAAGCGGCGCAAGGGACGCTACGGTCTGGTGACGATGTGTGTTGGCGGCGGGATGGGCGCGGCGGGGATTTTTGAGAATCTAGCATGACACTCTATTACTCGATCTGACT
>JBAVAA010000605.1:0-2383 GCA_049585515.1 Terriglobales bacterium
ATTCTGGAGGGGTACGAACGGGGGATGGAATCGGGCGGCCTTCCCTTTGTGTTGAGTGAAAGCCACGAATGGCTGCGGTCGATCGCAGAGAGCAAGCTGCGGGATCCGGTGGTGTTCTGGGGCAAAATGGATCGTCTGCCAACGCTGAAAGGAGATATCCCGGAGACCGCCCGTGAGGCGATTGAGCATCTGCTTCCGGAGCGTGGCCTCCCATACCGGCTGGCGTCGCGCCGGGCGGGCCTTGGAAGTCTCGGGCATCTGCGGGTGGTGGCCATCGCGGACTATAAGGGCGGACGCGTCGCGCGTGAAGCGAAGGCGCTGACTCTGTCGGCAGCGCAGTGGCTCAAACCGGAACTGCCCGCGGAAATCATGTATGCGCTAATCCTGCGGCGGGCGGTGCGCTGTCCGGATCCATTTGTGCAGACGCATGGGCACTGGCTGGTTCGACGCCTCTCGCCCCATTGTTCACGCATCGAGCCGGAGGCGCTCGCAGGCAGCCGGGAAAAGTGCCGTCTGCTGGCGGCGATGGGCAGGGAAACGGCGAACATCCATGCAGGCACCGAGGAAAAGCGGCGGGCGATCCTGAAGGACTTGCGCGCTCGAAAAGGGAATTGGCTGTTGGCGGCCGCGGAGGCAATGGCCCTCGCGATGGAGAAGGATTGGCGAGTCTGGAGGGAGCGCCGGCAGAGCTAGACTCCGCCGGCGCCTTATTGGAGCGACAGTCCGTGCGAGGACTCTGGTTGGTTGGAGAGATGGAATTCCAGAGTGTGGGGCTGGTTGTCAGCTCCGATGGTGATGAGAGCGTCCAGAATAGATTCAAGGTTCGCGGCCGAACCCGACCAGACGCGGGAAAAAGACTCGCGATGCACCGCTAATTCGCCGACCAGCCGGCCGACCGCGTGAGGTCCAAGATCGAAGTCGCTGAGGCTTGGGTCGCTTCCGATCGGGAGCGGAGGGTAACGTGACGGCGGCAGGCGGAGGCTGGCCTGTGTCAGCCAGTGACCGACGAGCGCCTTCAGATGCTGCCGGCAACACACGCTCTTCATGTCCTTCTGCGTGGCCAGCGACGCATGCCATGACAGGATCTTGAGCCGGTCCAGCCATCGGTTCTCGATCACCAGAAACCATCCCGTGTGACGAAAAGTATCCAGGCCACAAACCGCGCATGGCGATCGTTTTGTGATGGCGAATTCCGCCGTGGGAAAGTTCATGGTTGGAAGATTCAAGGTCGGGTATTTCATCGCGTCCTCTCTTTGCAAATCAATAGGCATTGCTGGTTGCGCGCGCCAGAAATCGTGGTTCGGCTCGCGGGCTAAGGGGGACGGTCAGCATCCCGAGGCTGGTGTCAAAACGGAGGGTAAAGTGCGATGAGCAGACGTCACACAGCCAGAAATGTTCACGCCGCCGATACTTCCGCCGGTTGCCATCGAAAGCGGCGTTAACGTCGGAGGGGAAAGTTTCCGCGAGAAACAACTTGCCCTCGCGCAGGGAGCGGAAGGGTACCTTACAGGCTGGATTGGCGCATTTATGGAGCATGGGCTGGTGTCCATTCTTCTCTTCGGTAGAGTTTTGGCCAGAGAGATATTTCACGGGGACTGCACGCGAAAGGCCGTAGCGGCATGCGGCGGGTTAGAGCCTATTAATCTGTAATACAGTGAGTTAGACAACAAGGGATTTATCAGAGTTACTGGGCGACGAATGGCGCTGACGGAGAACGGTCGCAGCTGACGAATAATCGTCAGCTGCCGAAGGTTTTCGGATGTGACGTCGGGGGTGCTTGACGTTGTTTTGAAAGGGTGCGGCTTCAGCCGCGCCAAATCAACATGGGCTTTAGGCCCCCAGTTCTAGCGCACGAACCAGGCAGAAGCCGCAAGTAGAATGCCGCCTGCCGCCATCACCAGACCGAGGTGCCAGAAGATGCGGCGCCCCGATAGCAGCGTGATCGAGGTAATCACCAGAGCTATCTCCAGAAAGACTTCGCTAAGATCGAAGCGATCGGCTTTGCGGTGAGTAAGCGCAAATTCCTGCTCAAGTTCATGGGCTTTGCCCTCGAGTTCCTTCTTCTCCTCTTTGTAGCGGTCGGCTTCGGCGTGGACTTTCTCCTGAAGCTTGGCGGCGGCTTCAGCGTCCTTGGAAGCGACCACGCCGGCCAGATCGGCGAACAACTCATCGGTATGAAGGCGGATGTTCTTGGCCTGGTAGTAACTCCACTGATCGGTGACCTTGTTCTGCAGAATGACTTCTTCAGTATGCGTGCGATGGCCAAGCAGCGACACGGTTGCCACCAGGACGGCCAAAACCGCCATCGTGAGTGTGACAGGGGCGAGATCGGGATGCTCTCGCGCGTGTTCAGCATTCTCGTGCAATTCGTTGAGTTCATCGC
>JBAVAA010000606.1:0-9743 GCA_049585515.1 Terriglobales bacterium
GGGTCCGCCTTCGGGAGCACGGCGAAGAATTTCCATTCCTTGCGTTCGGTCAGTCGCTTAAGCACCCCCGCATTTTGCCACAGAACCGGCGCGTATATAGGCGCCGCGCTACGGTGGAATGTCTGGGGGGTTGCTAGCGCGTGTTCAAGTCCGCGTAGTGACCGAAGCTGGCGAGAGCGACCTGATCATTGCCGGGAATTAGAAAACCAAACTTGCCCAGACTCAAATTGCTTCCGGACTGGGTCCAGCGATCCAGAACCTGCCAGGTGTCTCCTTGCTTGATCTGGTGCGTGATCTCATTCGGCCCGACTCGAATTTGGATGGTTTGGAAACTTCTCTTGTCGCTCTTATGGGGAACTTTGGTTTCGTCGCCCTTCTGGCCGTTGCGGACTACGGTGCGGTAGAAGTTGTTTTCGTCCATTTGGAAGAGGACGTAATTATTGGCGTCGGTGCAGTTGAGCACCCACTGCATGCGGCGTCCCTTGCGGAGCATCGCGGAGAAAATAAATGTCCCGGACGTGGGAGACACGCCGTACATCACAAACTCGCCGCCCTTATGTTCGAACACTCCTTTCTCATGCTTCCAGGCTCCAGGGTCATCCCACTTCGACATGCCGCTGGGCGCGAGAGATAAATCCAAATTTCTCGCTTGACCGGCTGTGATTTCCACGGAAGATGAGCGAGTCAAGTCGGCAATCTTTGCGGTGAGCGTATAGGAACCGGCCGGCAAACTCAGCGTGCCGCCATTGTTTATTTTCGTCGCAGTCTCGCCCGCTTTGGCAAGCGTCACTTGAGCGTCGGAAGGGGTGAACGTAATTTTCAGATCGCCGGTGGCGGCTTCCAGAGCGACATCCGCAGCCGCTAGGGATACGGTAGCTCCGGCGACGAAGTGTTTCTTGATCTGCCGGGGCTTGAACCGGTCTTTACGCAGTTCGACAACATGGTCTCCGGGATTGACGGTTGCGGCAGTGAACGTTCCATCGGGCTGAATGGTTCCTACTGGACTCTGGTCGATCAGAACCGTCGCTCCGGGTGCTCCTCCCTGAATCGCGAGCGAAGCGACGCGCGGGATGGGCAGCAGATTGAAAGTCAGTTTGCCCGTCTCGCCCTTATGGAGCCGGATCTTTTGTTCCGGAGTGTCCTGGAATCCGCTCCTGGACACGCGCACATCGTATTCTTTGAGTTCGAGATTCGGGATGCGCAACTGGCCGCCCTCGGTCAGTTGCGGCTGAGGCTTCCCGTTCAAGAAAACCTTCGTCTTATCCTGACCGGTAACTACGACGAGGGTGCCCAGATTCCGTCCTGATTCGAGGAAGGCGCTCAGCGTGGGCGCCGCGTTCGTATCAACGTCGAGTTTGTATTGATCTTGACTTTGCTCGCGGGTTGCAACTAATTCGTGAGGACCAGCGGAGGTTGAGGGAAGGTCCAGGCCATCCTGAGGCACGCCGACTGCGGGCTGACCATCGAGGCTGACTTTAATGGAAGAGTCGCTGGAATATACGTGCAGTCTTTCAGCCATGCCGGCGACTACCAGAGTCAGTACACCGTGGGAAACGATAGGTCCCTTCAACACTGGGACCGCTCCCCCCTCGGTTGAGAACGTGAAGGATGTTCCGCCTTGCGGGCCATCGACTTTCAGCTTGTGTTCTCCGGCGGATATTTTGGCGAGAGTCCACTGTCCATCCTGAAATTCCACGGGGGGCTGATCGTCCAATGTTACTTTTCCGGTGCCCGAATCGGAGGACAGCCTCAGCGCTGGCGGTTCTGGCTCTTGAGTGGCGGGCGCAGGAGCCGGGCTCGATGCGCTGGTCGCGGCGCCGTTTGGCGGTGCGACGGACGGCGCGGGATGCTTCCGCCCGAACAATAGAAACGCAGCCACCAGAATGACGACCGCGGCTGAGCCAAGGAAAACCTTTAGGTGAGGCGGGGCCGCCTGTTTCGCCAGCTTCACAAGCCGATTGAAGTCGGGAGGGGTGAACGTGGGCTTCGCTGCGCGTGCAGGAGGACGAGGCTTGGGGGCGGAAGCTGCGATTTGGGCCGGCGGTCGAGGCGGGGCTGGCGGAATCACAGGCGGAGCGGCAGCGGCCTCAACGGCGGGCGGAGGAACGGGAACATTGCTCGTCATCGTCATCGTCGCTGTTTCTGCTGGCAAACTCTTGGCGGACTCACTCAAGCTTGTTCGCCCGACCTTGGGCAGGCCCAGGCGGCGCAGAATAGCATTTACGATAGACAGGAGTTCTCCATCGGTCGGATACTTGTCGGCCACCGTTCGTACACGTTCCCCCAAGGCCTGCTTCGACGCGGCATCGGTAGCAACATCGACTCCACTGGCTTTTGCACGGCCACTTTCGATGTCACTGTCGATGCTTCGTAATATGCTGCGCAGCTCTTCCAGGTCGCGGCGGCGAGCCTGGCGGCGCTGGATCTGCAGGTCGCGCTGGACGATCTCCTGAATCTGAACGAGCCGGGGCTCGCGCGGATAAACCGACAATCCCTCTTCGATCCGCGATAACGCCCCGGCGAGATCGCCGGAACTCTGCAGCTTGCGGGCCTGCGAAACGCATTCCTCGATGAAGGTTTCCCTCTTCTGATCGAGGATCAGGGTCCGAATCGTTTTAGCCATGGGGTGGCCGGGGTTCAAATCGAGCGCCTCGCGGGCTAGTTTTTCGGCTTCACGCCAGTCGTTTTCGACCGTGGCTCGCGCTTGCTCAACCAGGGCATTAGCGAGAACTGCGCGGGACAACGAATTGTTTTCATCCAGCTCATAGGCTTCGCGCAACAGCTTGATTCCATCCGCGGACTTTTGCTGCGCTAATAATTCCTGTCCTTCTGTCATCAGCCGTTGCGCTTCCGTTTTTCGCTTCACGCCGTCACGGGCCAGCTTTTCAAGCTCGGCTAATTCCGGGTCGCTGGGAAACTCGGTTGCCGCGTCCCGCAACAGATCAAGCGCGCGGGCATAGTCGCTGGAATGCAGGCAAGTGTCGACCTGTTCAACCAGACGCGTCTTGGATTCGATCCGGATCTGTTGATCGCGCCGCTTCTGCAGGCGCTCAACTTCAAAGGTCAATCCCGGATACTGGCTGTAGATCGTGCGCAAAATTTCCCAATCGTTCAGGGCATCGCCGAAAGCCGCCTGTTCTTCGTGCAGATGCGCACGGGCCACAATCGAGTTGACGAGGTCGCGCTTGTCCTGCACCAAACGCAATGAACCTTCAAAATGCGATTCTCCGGGATGCAGATCGAGCGCATCGCGCAGTATGTTCACGCGCTTGTCCAGGTCCGGTTCCGCCTCGACCTGGCGATCCACGGACGCAACTAGAGCAGAAAGTTCCTGCCGTTGCTGCTCTTCGATGTCGTATTTAAGGGCCTGGAAGATGGCGTTGGTCGGGTACTTGACCAAATACGCCTGACACGCGGTCATGGCCTTGGCGAAATTGCGCTCCGTGAGATGCCGGCGCGCGTCGGCATAGGCCGTGTTCATGGCGTCGTGTTCGGAGCGCACCTCGTTGTAGAAACTCTGATAGGAAGCGCCGCTTTCGCGATTGATCGAATCCGGAGCACGCCGATCCAATTCGAGCACCACTCCGAGCTTGGCAAGAGCGCTGCTTACGTCGCCTTTATGCCAGGCATCCATGGCGGCCTGGTGGAGCTTCTCTTTCTCCTGGCGGGTTTTCTTGTATTCCTGTTCCTGGCGATCGACCTCGGCCAGCAAGGTCAGAGCGCGCGCTTCCTTCGGCCGGAGTTGGAGAACATTCTGCAATGCCTCGCGGGCGTGCGCGTAAGCGTTGTTGTCGATGTGCTGCCTCGCCAGGCGATACCAGTTGTCGATCTGGCGTTCGCTGCGCCGGTTTTCAATTCTGCTCTTCAGCGCCAGCGCGGTGGCGTTGTCCGGTTCGATTTGCAGCGCCTCCTGCAATTTTTGCAGAGCGAGCGGATCTTCTTCTTCCTCGAACCGCGCTCGCGCAGCCTCAAGCAACTGCGACAACGTTTTTCGCCGGACTGCGCCGTCGAGCTGCCGGCGCAGGGAGCCGATGGCGTTGTCCATGTGGCCTTCGGCTTCCAGTTCGCCGAGAATCTCTCCGGCAAACTGAAAATCGCCTTCTTCGAGGGCTTTAGTCGCGC
The DNA here is from genome assembly GCA_049585515.1 of Terriglobales bacterium. Classification (GTDB taxonomy): domain Bacteria; phylum Acidobacteriota; class Terriglobia; order Terriglobales; family Acidobacteriaceae; genus Acidiflorens. The sequence continues at coordinate 4,123 of JBAVAA010000606.1, forward strand.
GCTGCAACCGTGGACGAGTGCGCTCAGGATCGAAAAACTCAATGGGCTCGTTGCGCATCGCCTTGTTGAGCGTCTCGCCAAAATCGCGGGCGCTTGCGAAACGATGCCAGGATTGCTTGGCCATGCCTTTGTGCAACACCCGACTCACGGGCTGGCTTACGGTTGTATTCAATTCTGTCGCCAGCGGCGGGATGTGACGGAGTATCGCCTCAACCACCTCGTCGGCACGGGCGTGCTGGAACGGATTCCGGCCGGTCAGCGCTTCATAGCAGACCACGCTGAGCGAAAAAATGTCGGACGCCGGGGACAGCGGCTTCAACTCAATCTGCTCCGGAGACATGTAGAGCAGCGTCCCTTTTTGCGCCCGAGTGGTGTGGGCATCGGCCATGTGCGCGACGCCGAAGTCGATGATCTTCACCGAGTCGTCTTCCATGACGAAGATGTTGCTCGGCTTTAAGTCGCGATGAACCAGGCCGCGTTCATGCGCCGCCTGCAGGCCGCGGCATGCCTGGGAAATGATGTCAATCGTGCGCTCCACGGTAAGACGATGGCTGGCCTTGCGGATAAACGATTCCAGCGTAGTGCCGGGGAGCAGCGGCATCACGAAGTAAGGCTTCTTTTTTCCCTCTTCTTCAAATTCTCCGATGTCGAAGATTTCGACGATGTTGGGATGGCTCATGGAGGCGAGCACGTCGCACTCCTTGTAGAACAACTGAAGCGAGGCTGGATCGGGAATGTCGAGGATCGTTTTGACCGCGACTTCGCGGCGGACGACGGTATCGTAGGCGCGGTAAACCAGGCCCATCCCGCCCTGGCCCAGGATTTGCCGGACCTCGTAGCGGCCTGCCAGCTTTTTGGGTGACGCGGGATTCTCCATGGCACGCCCCGGTTCAGGGGCAGTAGCATCTTAACCCACGTTTCGTGGCGAATCCTAGCGCTGAGCTACTCGGGTGGTGTGCTAGTTCCCTCGGTAGCGCCCGGCGCCTACTTGCGTTATGGTTCTACCTGCGCAATCCCATCCGGGGAGGACTTGGAGCTTTTCGCGTGGAGGACGATGCGAAAAATCCGCCGATCTTTCTGGTCATGCGCCATTCGGTGGCCTTTGTGCACTGGCCTGTCTTTCAACGAGAGACCGATCGTTACCAGTGGATCGCCGCGCCCGTGAAAGCTCTCGACGTGATGTGGGGAAACAACCCCGACCCCATCGCGCAAGCGCAGGACTTTCATACAGAACGGGAGATTATCGTGGCGCGCCGAGCGAAAGATGCGGAGAGCGCCGGAGCGCGATGACAATCCGGGCAGGCGCTAATGCTTGATGGGCCTAACGCCAATTTTGTTGGGCTGGGAGGCATTGAGCTGCGTCACCGTGCCGTCATAGTTGTGGCTGTACATATGACACACGAGCGCGCACGTGTTGCTGGCTTTGTTATAGGAGATCCCGAGCGTGCCGCTGGCGTTAATGGCGTTGAGTCCCACTACGTTGGCGTCGAAGTTCACCAGCCGCTCGCCCGAAATGGTTGGCGATGTTGCACCCATGCCGTGTGCGGTGTGGCAAACCGAGCAGGAGATACCCACAGTGCCGACGTGAAGCGAATGATACTGGAAGCTGCTGTTGGCAAACACGTTCGTCAGGTCGTGGCATTTGCCGCATAATGCCCACGGCCCCGGCGCGGCGCCACCGGCGCCGGTCAATTGGCCGGGAAACAACGTCGAAGCGATCAGCGGACTGCCCGGTCCGCCAGCCGGAAAAATCCCAGGCGAGACCCTGCTCATCTCGTACCGGCGTTCCAGAATGTGCGGATACGCCGAGCCGTGCGGACCGTTGGGCCCGGTTCCTCCAAACTCGCGGTTGTCATCGCTATTATGGCAATCGCTGCATAAAATCTGCGTGCCCATCTGCCGCCCCTGGGTGACGCCGTCCAACAATAGCATGCTCGGAAGAAGACTGGGTTGCGGGTACACTGAAGATCTCACGTGCGTCACTGGATGGCTCGACGTAGCCGTAGCTGCGAACTGCGGAATCACGTTTGCCGCATCCGAAGCATAGGAAACGTACCACAGCGGAAGGTATCCGAATGCCGACGATGACGGTTTGCCCGAACTGGTGCCGTGGCAGCGCAGGCAGTTCTCATATTGGTTTTGAGCCGGAGAAATCGTACTCACGCCATCGCTCGCCAGAACTCCATTCACGGCCGCCTGCGACAAACGAATCTGCGGCGGAATGGGGAAGGTCGCACCCACCTGCTGCGCACCGTGCGGATTGTGGCAGTCCACGCAGGTCGCATGGCGATTATTACTCAAGAGCGTCGCTTCGGCGGTATCGTGCGCATTCGTCCCGGACGGAAATGGGTGATAGGAAGTCTTGGAGAACTCGGCGTAGACGTTCGTCAAAGTTGGAACGATATTGTTGTTGCCGTTGTGGCAGGTGATGCAGTTCTGGGTCGAAGCGTCCATGCTCGCCAGAGCGGGCGTCGCCCCCCGCAGCAGCCGCGCCGCGCCGTTTGCGTTGTGCTCGACATGACAGCTCGAGCACGCGTTCAGCGCAACGGTGTTATACGGCCCGACATTTGCCGCCGGCAGGGTTGAGTTTGGAACGACCGCATGAGCACTGGTCGGCCATGGCACCAGCGGATTTGGCAAATTGTTGACCGAACGCGGAGCCGTCCCATGACAGGACAGGCACATCGCGCCGCTGGAACTGTCGCGCACCAAAAAATTCAACGAAACTTTATCGCCGTTCTCGATGTGCGGATTGTGACAGCTCTCGCATTGCACATTTCCATGGATCAGCCTGACTTTATTCAGGGGGTCCGCCGTTTGCTGGCTGGCCACCAGGCTCGGAACCAGATCGGGCGAGTCCTTCAGCGTGTTGAAGCTGAAGGGATGCGAGTTCTGCAGGCTGGCGCCAAAAACATCACTGGCGTTCATCTGCCCGGTCATCTGGATTTGCCCGTAAGGCACCGTCTGTCCGGGAGCCACCGTGCCATCGTGGCAACTCAGGCACATACTGCTCGAGCTTCCCAGCCATGGTTGTCTCGTCGCTTCTTGTGAGGTCGTTGTGCTGCTGTACATCGTGTAGACCTGCGTGGAGTAGGTTTGCGACCAAAGCGGCCCCTTGCCGATTCCAGAATGAGGAGCATGGCAGTACTGGCAGGGAGGCAGTCCCCCTTTGATCGGAGATTGTCCGCTCGGAGACAGATCATGCGCTCCCAGAACGTCGCCATTAAACTGCGCCTGCAAACCGCCGGCCAGGGCGATCACCATCACGCATAACCAGAACTGCATCTTCACTGCCCGCCACCCTCTGGCCGCTTTCCGTAGTAATGAAATACCTGCACACGGCTATTGTAGGAATCCACGACATAAACGGTGTCGTTCCGGTCGATGAACAGACCTGAGGGCAGACTGAATGTCCACGGCACCGAACCCTCGGTCCCGAAGTAATAAAGAAGATCGCCCAGCCGGTCGAAGATCTGCACACGGTTCCATGCGCCATCCACAACGTACAAGTGGCCTTCGCTGTCAAAGCCGATCCCCTTGGGCCGGAAGAAACTGCCCAGGTCGTCGCCGATTCCGCCCACCGCGTACTCGAAACCGCCATTGCGATCGAAGACTTCCACGCGGAAGTTCATGGCATCCACCACCGCGACGTCTTGCCCGTGCAGCACAATCTCGGTGGGATAATTGAACTCGCCCGGCTCGGTTCCCATCTTGCCGATCGTCTGCATCACCTGGCCCTGCATATCGAGGACGTAAACCTTGTTGCGCAGCGTGTCGCTGACATAAATGCGCTGCGCCGCCGAATCCACGGCAATGCCCGTCGGACGCTTGAAATAACCTTCGCCGCCCTTCAGGCTGCCAATGTTGCGCTTGAACTTGCCGTTCGCGTCAAAGACGAAAATTCTTCCCGTCTCCGAATCGGTGACATAGAAGTTGTCATCACGATCCACCGTGACGCACTGCGGTGAACGTAACGAGTTCTCGTCTTTGTCGCGGCGCGTAATGAACCTGTACTTGTGCTGGGTGAAATCAAAAATATGGACGCCCATTGCCCCCGGATCGGTCACCATCGCCGTGCCGCGAGAATTGACCGCGATGCCATAGGGCCGGATCATCCGGTGCCGGTCCGGGGCGCCAACAATCACGTCGAAAACCTTGGTAAAGAAGCCGCGTTTCCCGCCGACGTCGCGGTCGGTTTCAAAAATGCGGCCAAACGCCAGCTTCCGCCCGCCCTCCAGCAGCAGGTCCGGAGGCGGAGGCGGCACATTCTTTTCAATCTTGACGCGGGATGCGTAAGCTGGCGTCCATAGGCTGAGAGCCAGCGCCAGGCACATGCAGATTCTAACCCTCGCCGTCGTCGGATGCCGGACTAGAACGGCTTGAACCATCGCTGGAGTCCAATATAGAAGGAGGAGAAGTTGGCTGGCAAGCCATTCGCCGTCGCCGCGCCCGCACCCTGTTGCAGGTTCGTATAGCCGGCATTGAGCGATACCTTGCGGAACTGCCATGCCGTGAAATACGTGAACACCTTGGACGAATTCGCCGCGTAAAGCGTGGGGGTGGTCGTGTCGCTGATGGCTTTGTTGAAGGTCGCAGTCATCGTCCAGCGCCTGATCGGATTCGCCGAGGCGCTGAAGCTGTAGGCCGAGCCATTCTCCAGCAGATACTGATTGCCGCCGAGCACCGGAGCAACCGTTCCCGGAGGCTGCACCAAACCGGTCGCTGTGAGCAGCGCCGTACCATAGGAGCTGCCGTAGGTAGCTCCCAGGCCGTAGCCTCGGTACAGCAGGTTGGTTCCAAAACCCTGCGAGTGGCTGCCCGAACCCGTGAGCTGGCCCAGTCCGGTGTGGTAACCATGGAAGTTCGAATTCCAGAGCAGATGCCGGGTGAGGTTACGCCGCACGTTCGCCAGATACGAATAATCGGAGGTGACTTGGGCTGCCAGCACCGTCTGCACGTCTTGCGCGTAACCGAACCCGCCGCCCCACTCAAAACCCAGCATCCTCTTATTGAAGTTGACGCCCGCCACCAGCCCGGTTCCCTGATGCCCGGCATCGGTGGACTGATCATTGACGCCGCCATAGAAGTTGAACGCGCCCCAAAGTGGCTTGTTGACGTTGTAGTTGACGATTCCGCTGAAGTGGTTGACGGCCACGCTCTCGCCGTACACCTCTTGCTGGGTCCGGTTAACGTTAAAGGTGGCGCTTAGACCCTTGCCGACGTTGAAGGTATCGAAGTTGTACATGGAGAGCGAATGATTTTGCGACCCAAAATTTACCTGCGGCGCCAGGCTTCCCGCGCTGATGAGTTGCTGTTCTACCAGTCCGCTAAGGCTCGTATCGTATTGCACTCCAAAATTGGTGGTAAAGCGCGTCCAGGGCCTGAAACTGGCATTCCCGGAGAGAGTCTGGTTCGAGCCGGAGGTGGTGTCTCCATTACCCTCTCCGCTGAAAGTCCCGTAGGAATATCCAAGTGCAACGCCGCCCTGCAGGGGCAATCGGTGATTGGTGCTAAACACAAATGTCTTTGAGTTTTCGTCGCCCTCGATGGTCTCACCCGCGGTGAGAAACGAGGGCAGTTGCGTATTGGTCCAGATATCGGAGAAACGGGCGGCCATGATC
>JBAVAA010000607.1:0-3098 GCA_049585515.1 Terriglobales bacterium
CCTTTATGGTTCGTGGTTGGGCAAGTCTTGCGGGCAACGCCAGCGGCAAACTCTCTGAAATCTCCATCAACGGGAATCTCGAAGTCTATGACTTCGATACCGTCTTGCCCGCGACCGAACGACTCTCTTCCCGAACCGTTCACTGGGATGCGGTCACAGCTGCCGTACAGTTTTCCAGCAGTCACTTTGCCGCGCACAATGGATCCATCATTCATGGCCGTACTACCGCCCACTTCGAATCCAGTGCCGAGTTGGCAGATGGCAGACTGCTGGAAAGTTCTCCCTTTACTCTGCATTTTGACCTGCGCAACGCCGACGTGGCAGAGTTCGCTCGAATCGCCGGACTCACCGGGCCGTTCGCCGGCACGCTGGATTTAGCCGCCACCGTTTCGGGCACACGCGCCAATCCTCACGGCGATGGACATCTCGATCTTCACAATGGCATGGCCTTCGACGCGACTGTTCCTTTATTGAGGAGTGACCTTCGCCTCGCTGGTGGCGAACTTCAGTTCAACAACATCGATGCCAGCGTTTACGGAGCCCCATTGTCGGGGAGCGCCGCCATCGGCACTTCGATCATCGCGGCGTCGAACAGTGAATTACCGAAAACCCAGTTCCGTGTGAATCTTTCCGGGCGTAACCTAGACCTCGGCCGTTTCCCGCGTTTGCAGAGCGGCCGGCTTACAGCTGATGGCGTTGCCGACTTTACGGTACGCGCCGGCGTAACACTGGACCTGCCTTCGATCGAAGCGCACATTCATCTCAAAGATCTCGCCATGGACAAGGACCGTGTCGGGGATTTCTATGTGGACGCGGTCACGCGCGGGCACCAGCTCGATCTCAATGCCCACTCCGATTTTGGTAAAGCTGACTTGACCATCGCGGGAACGGTCGACTTGGAGCGCGACTTCAATGCCGATCTCAACCTCGCCTTCCATCATCTGGATGCCGATTCGCTGCTGCGCATTTACTTGCCTGGAAACCTGACTGGACACTCCTCCACGGAGGGTACGCTGCAACTTCGCGGCCCCCTCCGCACTCCGCGCAACCTGAAAGCTGTCGCCGAGCTCCAATCTTTCAGTGCCGAGGTGGACCGCGTGCAGGTGCAAAGTGTCGGTGCCGTGCGCTTCGAGGTCGCGGATCAAGTCCTGACGGTTGAAAGCCTTCACTTGGCAGGCAGCGGGACCGATTTCACCGCACACGGAACGGCACATTTGAGCGGCGCCAAAGAACTCGATCTTCGTCTCGACGGATCGGTTAACATGACGCTCTTTCAGTCGCTCAATCCGAAAATCCTGGCGCGCGGCACTCTCGGGGTGAATCTTGACGCCGGCGGCACGCTCTCGCGGCCCGTACTGCAGGGACGTCTAGACGTGCACAACACCTTCATCAGTCACAACGATTTTCCAAGCGGCCTCAGCGATCTGAACGGAGTCGTGCTATTTGATCGCGATCGCTTTCAGATCGAGAGCCTCAATGGCACCACCGGAGGCGGCACCATAGCGTTGACTGGTTCCGCAACCTACCAGAGCGGTATATTCCAGCTTGATTTTGGCGCCACAGCCCATGGCGTTCGCCTGCGTTATCCCCCGGGCGTAAGTTCCACCGCCGACGCCGATCTGCGCCTGACCGGCACCACCAATTCCGCTTTGCTCAGTGGCAACGTGGTGATCACCAAACTTGCCGTTACGCCAGGATTTGACTTCAGCGCTTATATCGAGAAGAGCCGGCAGACGGTTGTCCTGACCGAAGCCGAGAGCCTGCAAAGCCGCCTCAAGCTCGACGTTCACGTCACCACCACTCCGGAATTGCAGATGCAAACGGCCATCGCCCGGCTGTCGGGCAATGCGGACATCCGGATTCGGGGCACCGCGGAGCGTCCCGCAATTCTCGGACGAGTGGAAGTGATGGAAGGAGAAGTGACTTTCAACGGGACTAAGTTCAAGCTCGATCGCGGCGATGTTACCTTCGCGAATCCTGCCCGGACACAGCCCATCATCGATCTGCAGGCGACCACGCGCGTGCGCGACTACGACATCACCGTGCAACTCCGCGGCGATGCCAGCGTGGCCAACGGCCTGAAGGTAACCTGGCAGTCCGAGCCCCAGCTTCCGCAGGCCGACGTCATCGCCCTGTTGGCTCTGGGCCGCACCCAGGAAGAGTCGGCGGCCGCCACCAGTGGATCGTCTTTTGGCTTTGGCGGCGACGCCTCCAACCTGCTGATCAATGAGGCTCTCAACAGCACCCTCAACAGCCGTCTGCAGCGCTTGTTCGGAGCTAGCCGCGTGAAGGTCGATCCCCAGGGACTGGCCGGCGAAACCAGCCTGGTTCGAGGGCCGCAGGTCACCATCGAGCAGCAAGTGGCCAGCAATGTCACCTTGACTTACAGCACCAACGTCACAGTTTCTAACCAGCAGATCATCCAGTTCGAGTACAACATTACGCGGAACATTTCGATCGTGGCGCTGCGCGACTGGAATGGAGTCGTCAGTTTCGACTTTAAAATACGGCGCCGGAAGAAGTGACCGTCGGCATATTTTAAGGTTGCATGGTTTCAGCGTATTCTTTGCTTGTGACCCTGAAATTCTGAAATCTTGAAAATTTGCGCTTCAGCCGCCTTGACATAAATCTCCAAACCAGCAACTCTAGTTGTTTTTCACTTCGCCCCGGGAGAAGACCGGCTAAGGGAAACCAGATTTGCGAATACGCGTCTTTTATCACGACAAGTGTTTTGACGGAGCGTCCTCGGCCGCCCTTTTCTCCCGCTTCTATAAGGAGCGAATCCGCGGCGATGTGGACTTCGTGTACTCCGGCCTCCTCCATCGTGCTGGCTCTCTTTTCGACGAAAAGCAGTTCGATGGCGATGAAAACGCGATCGTCGACTTCAAGTATTCCAGTTCGCCTAAAATCACCTGGTGGTTCGATCACCACGAAAGCGCGTTTCTTTCACCCACGGATGCCGCCCACTTCGAGCAGGACGAGAGCAACCACAAGTTCTACGATCCGGCCTTCAAATCCTGCACAAGCTTCATTGCCATGATCGCCCAGGAACACTTTGGCTTCGATCCGCGCCCCGTCTCAGAACTTGTCCGCTGGAC
>JBAVAA010000608.1:0-2475 GCA_049585515.1 Terriglobales bacterium
CACCATCACCGTGCCCCCGCCGTAATTGCCTTTCGGGATGGTGCCTTCAAAGTCGTAGTACGACACAGGATGATCCTCCACCTGCATAGCCAATCGCTTGTCCGCAGGATCCATCGATGGACCCTTAGGGACGGCCCAAGACTTGAGCACGCCTTCCATCTCCAACCGGAAGTCGTAATGCAAACGCGTAGCAGCATGCTTCTGCACCACAAAGCGATGCCGCGATTGCTTCCCGAGCTTGGGCGGAGGCTCAGGTGTCTCCTCGAATCGCCGTTTCCGTTTGTATTCGTCGAGCGCCATGGTCGCTATTGTAATTCCGAAGCAGCTCGCGTAGGGACAGCCGCCCTCGGCTGTCCAAGCCGAGCGCAGTTCGGCAACCGCCTCTCGTCCTTCGGAACACACCTAAGGCCGTATACTGTTCCGAATTCCGTGGAGGGACGCATACATCCGCTGTCACCTGGAAATCTGGAAATGAAACGTGAATACCCAGAAAGCCCGCTGGTGGGCGTAGGAGCGGTTATCGTCGATGACCACAGCGATGATTACAGCAACCATCGTCGCGTCCTTCTAATTCGCCGCGGACAACCGCCGCTGCTAGGCGAGTGGTCACTGCCCGGCGGCCTGCTCGAATGCGGAGAATCGTTGCGTGAAGCGGTAGCCCGCGAAACCAGCGAGGAAACAGGATTAGTGATCGAGACCGGGGAAATGCTGGGAGTCTATGAGCGCGTGATCCGCGGCGACGAGGGACGAGCGCGCTACCACTACGTCCTGATTGATTTCTTGTGTCGTCCCGTCGGCGGCGATCTAAAAGCGGGAAGCGATGCTGCGGATGTTCGCTGGTTCACGCGTGAGGAATTGCCCGCGCTCGACCTGGCGCCCGATGCCAATGACGTCGTCCTCAAAGGACTGTCGCGGCACTCTGCATGAGTTGCTGCGGGTCGTGCGGCCGCAAAGGATAAGATCAGACTCGGATCAAGCATACTGTAAGTTGCGTTTCGGGCGGGAAGGTGACATGAAAGTGAGATTTGCAGTGGCAGCGGTGGTAATAAGTCTCGGGCTAAGTGTGGCAGCCCAGAAAGAGATGCACATGGTCCATGCCAAAGGTTCTTTCGAGATCAAGATGACTCCCGCCGAGCCGACCGACTTCGAGAAGGCGAACGACATTACTCGGTTCACATCCGACAGGACCTGGCACGGCGACTTCGAAGGCGTCAGCCATGGGGAAATGATCACTGGCTCGACCGCGAGCACCGGCTCCATGGCCTACGTTGCGATTGAGCGCATGACAGGCAGGCTCAACGGCCGACAGGGCAGCTTCACCTTCTCGCACCGCGCCACCATGATGAAAGGCGACGCCCCCTCCGCTGGAGAGCTGAGCGTGACGGTCGTACCCAACTCCGGCACGGGAGAACTGACCGGACTCACTGGCTCGCTCATGATCCATATCGACGCTCACGGTAAACATACCTGGACCTTCGATTATTCGCTCCCGTAGCCGTCCTCGCGAGAGCGCGTGTCAAGTGTCTAAACCCGCCAAATGACGCCTAATCCGCCATCTTGGCGACGTGCACGGCGAACCCCGTCTTCGGCAGCAGCGAGGTTAACTCAAACACTTTGAAGCCGTCGCCCGTGATTTCGGTCTGGCGATAAAGGCCAGGCTCGGTTTCGGCCGTTTCATGGCGGCCCTGCAGATCGTCAAGAAATCTCTGTGCATCTTTGAGGCTGGCTTCTCCTCCCTTGGCGCGCGTCACGACCGCCTCTGTCGCATAGGAGCGCACAAGCTTCGGCCAGTATTTTTGCAGCAACTGCGTGCTGGCAAAAATATCGGCCCAAACAATTTCTCCATTCACGGCGACTACGACTCCCACTGCATTCTTATCGCGCAGTTGGCGAATCACGCTTTCATAGTTGCGCTGCACCGGTTCGGCAACCGCATTCACCTGCTTTTGGACTTCTTTATTGTCCATAACGCGCGCATAAGAAGTCGTAGAAGTTATCTCGGAAGCCGCGCCACCAACAACTTCAACGCTCTCCGCCATAGCTTGCTGCGAAGTGCGGACGCTGTCCCACACCTGTTGCTGATCTTTAGCTGCCATCGCCTTGCTGCGCACCACGGGAGAGGCCAGAATACCGCCGGTGGCGCCCGGCACTATGCCGAAATTGGCTTTACCATTCGCCGCCACCCATCGTCCAGGCTCGACACAGAACACACTCAGGTCAACCGGATCGCTTTCCGCGGGAACAATCCGGTCTTTGCCGATGACGCGGTCCTGCTTGCCGCCAGTAACTATCTCGCCGGCGAGAAGTAACAAGGGTCGCTTCGAGTTATTAACCAGAACCAGCCGGTTCACCTCCGCGTCGCGTATCGGATGGATGATCACCGGTTCGCCCCGACGCCGGCGGATCAACCCACGCGCCTGTCCAGCTTCGGTCACAACCACGTCGCCGCTGCGCAGGCCTTCATCAAGCGTGAGA
>JBAVAA010000609.1:0-4238 GCA_049585515.1 Terriglobales bacterium
TTCTCCGGCAGCTCATTAACCCACTCCACCAGCAATCCATGACCGCTGCGGGTCTCAAAAATCGGGCCTGGCGAACTAGATCCATATCCCCATTGCCGAGTCGGTTTTAAGTCACGATGAACCTTGGCTTCGAACTGGCGCATCGGAACCCGATAGTAAGGAAGTTGAACGCGAGGATGATCCGGACTGGGACGATGGCCGGTCGGCTGAATCGTCTCCAGCAGCGGCAGTGGGTCCACGAACTGCGTTAGAGAATTCGCAACCAGCTGCTTGCGAAGAGTGGAAGGGACCGGATGGGTTAGTTGCTGACCCAGGGCGCGGCAACAACCGAGCGCCATCGTGGTCATTCCGCCTTGCGCAAGAAATTCTCGCCGAGTGATCGCCAGACTCTAGTCTCCACGTCAAGGGTATCATTCCACGGCGGGGCGACATGTACTTCTGAGTGTTCAAGACACAGTTTTGTCTTGGTGGGAATACAGGATTCGTGGTAGTCTTCCACAATTGTTTCTGGATCGCGATTTTTCACCCTTCCGGCGTCCCGCTGGGTTTCAAGGAATCGAAATCGTCCGCTCCGAACCCGTGCCGCATCAAGCCACTTCTTTCGCAAAGCGCCCTTTTAGCGCCCGTTTGTCCGACCGGCGCTAAAGGGTAGCTTCGCCAGTTAAGAAGTGCAAAACCAATCAATCTTAAGGGAGAAGTATCGCATGTCCAGGCCCGTCCTAAAGTATGTCCTGAAGTCCGTCTTGATGATCGCTGGCGCGTTCCCCCTCTTCACGGCCGCTGCATTTGGCACCGTGACCGTCACTAGTCCTGCCAATGGGTCGACCTTGCAAGGTGCGGTTCACTATGTCGCCACGGCGACCACTTCGACGTGTGCCAAGGGGGTCGCCTCGATGGGCATTTACACAGCCCCAGGTGTTTTGGTTTACGTCGTAAATTCGACAAGTATGAACACTAGTCTCAAATTGAGTCCGGGAACCTACCACACTGTCGTCGAAGAGTGGGACTACTGTGGAGGCGCAGGAACGACCCCGATCACCATCACCGTCAGCAACCAATCGGGCGTCCATGTCACCGCGCCCGTTAACAATGCCACCGTCGGTTCGCCCGTGAATTTTGTGGCCACCTCGACGAGCACATGCGCGAAGGGGGTCGCCTCCATGGGGATCTACACGGCCCCCTATCAGTTGGCCTATGTCAGCAACGGAGCGAGTTTGAATGCCAGTTTGTCGTTGGCTCCGGGGACATACAATACCGTAGTCGAAGAGTGGGACAACTGCGGCGGAGCCGCCACCACCCCAATCACCATCACTGTGCCTAAGTCTGGCAAGTCATTTACCAACGTACAGCAAAGCGGCGGCTGGGCAGAGGCTGGGCAAGGGGCGCCCGATTTCATCGACTGCAATCCCTGCGGTCCGCAGATCACTTTTTCGATGGCCCAGGGCATCAAGTCGCCCTCGCTTTCTGGATCGGCAACGAAATTCAATATTGGAGGAACCGGACCTTACTGGGACGTTCTGTTCAACAATCACCTGATCGGCGACCTTTCTTCGCAAGGCCTGCTCGACCAGAATCACACCATCGTTCCCAACGTCCACAACTTCAACTACGACGTTTATTTCTACGGCAGCAATCTGCCGGCCGCGCAGGCGCTAGAGTTCGACATCAACCAGTTCTATGACGGCATGGGCTTCATCTGGGGCCATGAGTGCCGCATTGCCGGGGGCAACATGTGGGATATTTGGGACAACCTCAACCAGCACTGGGTTTCTACCGGTATTCCCTGCAACCCTGTTAACAACGCCTGGAACCACCTGACGATTCAGGTGCAGCGCACCGCGAGCAACCAACTGTGGTACCAGTCGATCACTTTGAACGGAGTAACGCACACCGTGAATGAATATTACAATCCAGGATCGGCACCGGGCTGGTATGGCATAACCGTTAACTATCAAATGGACGGAAATGGCGTTCAATCACCGTATTCCACATTTCTGGATGAATTAACCTTCACCTACCAATGAGGCTTGGAGCACAAACGCGACCGGTCCGCAGACGCTGTTGAGCTTCACTAACAAAAAAGCGGACCCGGGAGAGAATCGGGTCCGCGGATAAGGGGTGAGCTCATAGCTCACCCTTTTTATTTCTTACTTCCTTGAGGACCACTGGTTCCACCGGTCGAGTTCGTAGGCGGGCATGGTATGCCCGACGGCGACGTTCCCGGCGTTGTTGAACTGCCCGAATTTCCCGGAGTCGAAGGGGAACCCGGATTGTTAGTAGACCCGCCCGTTGCGCCGGGCGTGCCCGGCAAAGTTCCGCATGGCGAACCGGTGGGACTGTTCCCAGGATTCGTGTTCGGATTTACCGTGGAAGGCGTCGTGCTGGTACCCGGCGTTGACGGGTTGGTCGAATTTGCGCCCGGAACCGTGGATGGCACGGTCGAGTTTCCCGGCGGCGTCGAAGTGTTTCCTGGAGTAGATGCGCCTGGGGTCTGGCTTTGTCCCGGCGTTACTGAACCGGACGGCGACGAGCCTCCGGCGGGCGCACTCTGCGCTACCACCCAAGCCGCGCACGTCAGAAGTATGAAGAGAAAAGTTAGTTTGGTTGCAGACATTCAAGAGCCTCCTGGGCTGCGTTTTGATCCCTTTCACCGCACGCGCTCAAGGAATCCATACGCCAACTGTGCGGCAACCCACGACGGACTCACATCGGATAGATGTGGTAGGCCGCCACGAACAATCTGGTAGCAAACCTGTGCGTGCTTCAGCGGAAGCGCCTACCGGAAACTTCCTTCCGATCTCCGGTTTTCCCTGATGCCTGCGAACGCAGGGCTCCTGCTATTGTCTGCAACGCACGCCGGTATCGAGAATGAACAAGAAGCTAGCGACCCTCAATCCACCTGTGGTGGAAGGTACGATTTCGACTCGAGCGGAGAAAAAGCAGGTCGAGGAACGGGTCGCCATTGGCGCACACGTCGTTTATGAGACCATCCGACGCGAAGGCGAAGAACAACTGGGCCGTCCTGCGGCGGCGTTAGCATGGTCTGCGTTTGCCGCAGGACTCTCGATGGGTTTTTCGCTTCTGGCGGGAGGTGTCCTTATGGCCCACTTACCCGATCAGCCGTGGCGGCCTTTGGTCGCTTCCGCCGGTTATTGCATGGGATTTCTCGTCGTAATTCTCGGCCGCCAACAGCTGTTTACGGAAAACACGCTTACCGTGGTCTTGCCCCTTTTGTTGCGGAAGGATTTAGCCACGTTGCTGCGAATGCTGCGCCTGTGGGGCATCGTGCTGAGCGGGAACCTGGTGGGCACCTTCTTATTCGCGCTCTGCCTGGCCAAAATTCGCCTGTTCGATGAGCACACGCAACAGTCCTTCACCCAAATTGGCGCCAGTCACATCGGAGCAGGATTCGGAACTGTACTGGTGCGCGCTATTTTCGCCGGCTGGTTGATTGCATTGATGGTGTGGCTCCTTCCCAGTGCAGACTCGGCGCGAGTCAGCATCATTATTATTCTTACCTACCTGGTGGGGATCAGCGGATTCAACCACATCATCGCAGGCTCAACGACGATGTTTTTTCTGGCCCTCACTCAATTCATCACCTGGAAAATGTACTTCATGAAATTTTTCGTTCCGACCCTGCTCGGCAATATTATCGGTGGCCTGGCTTTGGTGGCCGCACTCGGTCATGCGCAAGTGGTAGGGGGAAGCCAATAGCTCCCCAACTACAGTTTTGCCGCGCCAGAAAATGCAGGCAGTTCCCGATTGTGCGGCCGGGATGCAAAAAATACCCTATCCGAAAGAAGAGACAATTTTCTCGAAGGGAGTACACAATGTTCACCAAAGTTTATCGTTGTTTATTAGTGCTGGGGATCGCCGGGTTGTTTTTATCCCTGAGCGCAGCGCAGCAAACAGGTTCGGTTCAGCCGAAGTCTGTGGCCCAGCCCGCCTCGGGACTCAGTGCGGCTGACCAGAGGTTCGTGAAAGGTGCAGCCGAGGGAGGGATGGAGGAAGTCGAACTCGGGCGCCTGGCGGAATTAAAAGGTTCCAGCGACGATGTGAAGAAATTTGGCCAGAGAATGGTCGACGATCACAGCAAAGCGAACGACAAATTGAAGGAGCTTGCCGCCGCTAAGAGCATTACCTTGCCGGAAAAGCCAACCGCCAAGCAGGAAGCGACGAAAGATCGCTTGATGAAGTTATCGGGCGCAGAATTTGATAAGGCTTACATGAGGGAT
>JBAVAA010000610.1:0-2696 GCA_049585515.1 Terriglobales bacterium
AAGGCCGGATTCGTCCTAATATCCTCC
The DNA here is from genome assembly GCA_049585515.1 of Terriglobales bacterium. Taxonomy (GTDB): domain Bacteria; phylum Acidobacteriota; class Terriglobia; order Terriglobales; family Acidobacteriaceae; genus Acidiflorens. The sequence continues at coordinate 28 of JBAVAA010000610.1, forward strand.
ACCGGATAACCCTTGTCCAGCGCTTTCTCGATGAACTGGAGCGCTTGGCGGCGGCGGCCGAGGTCCTCGTAGGCTTCGCCGACATTTTCCAGAATCACCCGGTCATCGCCGCGCAGTGCGAGGGCGGTTTGCAGGTGCCGGTCAGCCTCGTCGGGCATATGCTTCTGGGCATAGAGAAGTCCCAGAAACGACTGCAATTCTCCATCCTTGGGATTGGACTCGGAATTAGCCTCCACCAGGGCAAGCTCACGATCGCGCGCTAACACTGCCTTCTCGCGCTGGTTCAGCCGTTCATAGGCAATCGCCAGGTTTTCCCAGACTTGGTAATTCTTGTCGTTCATCGACAAAGCTTTTTCGGTCATGGCGGCCGATTCCGGATAGCGTCTCTCCTGACTGTAGAGAAGTCCGAGGTTGGCATAGGCAGCGTAAGAGGGACTGAGCTCGATGGATTTCTTCAATGCAGTTTCGGCTTGCGAAATCACCTTGGAGTCACTCATCCCGATGTAGGCCGCTGCAAGATTGCTGTAGACCTGCGCATTGTCGGGTGCCAGGTCAATGGCGCGTTGATATTCGGCGACGGCTTCCGTGTATCTCCCCTGCCCGTCATAGAAAAGACCCAGAGCGTTGTATCCGACCCAGTAGTCATTGCGCAGAGCGATGGCTTTTTGGAAAGCCGCCTCCGCGTCCTTCACACGACCGGCCTTTTCGTAGGCGACAGCGACCCCGTTCAACGCGTCGGCGTCGCGCGGGTTCAGATCGAGAGCGTGCTGGAACTCCTGCGCCGCCAGGTCATATTGTCCCGAGTCGTCGTGAATGCGTCCCAGGGTGACATAGGACGCTGGCAGCCGGTTATCGAGCTCGAGGGCGCGCTGGCAATTCGCCAAGGCTTCCTCGATCCACTTGGGGTTCGGATCGACGACGTATTTCAGCTGATACGCTTGACCCAGGGATGCGTAACCCAAGGCAAACCGCGGGTCCGTTTTCACCGCGTTTTCGAGCGCAGTCAGGGCAAGGTCGAGGTTCCCCGGCTTGTCATAGCGCTGCATGTAGCCGAGTGCGCTCAAATAATCCTCATAGGCTGCAGGAGTTACCGTACCGCCCGAGTCACGCAGCATGGCGGCGGTGACCTTGATGTGCATCAGGCGCGCCAGCCGGGCAACGGCTTCATCCTGCAGGGATGCGAGATCCCCGGCGCGATCCTCCAGAGCCACCGAGCCAATCTGCCGGAGATTCTGCGTGTCAATCAGATTGAGGGTAAGGTGGACGTCTTTGCCTTCGCGTGCAATGCTGCCCTTCACCGCCAGCGTGGCGCCTAGCTCTCGTCGCGCCGACGTCGGATCCATAATCTTCTGCCGCCTCACTTCGCTCGCGGGAACAACCCATAGGCTCTGTTGTCCGACATCGAGATTACTGAGGCGGCTGGTGAGACTGTCCATTAAGCCCTGCAAAACTGCTTCGTTATTTGCGTCGCTACCCACATTCTCGAAGGGCAGCACGGCGATGTGCTCTTCGCGACGGCCAAATCCAAAGTTGCCGGCCAGACGGGTTCGGACCGAAGGAATGAACGAGAGTATCGCCAGGGCAGCCGCAAGGACAATCGCCGCCGTGCCCAGTCCCGCTAACCAGCGCGTCGCTCCCCGATAGCCCCGCGCAGGAAGCAGCATCTGGCTCGATGCTCGCTCGATGCTTTCCCGCAAAACAGCGTTACTGCGAGAAGATCGGGCAGGACGCGATCCAGTTTGCAAGTTGTTGCGAAAAGCTTCGAGGTCCGCCAGCATCTCGCGGCAACCGCGGTAACGCGTAGGAGCGTCTTTGGAGAGCGCATGATAGATGATGCTGCGCAGCTCGATCGGGACATCCTCGGGTAACTGCGGGGCCTCGTTCAGGATGGCGACGATCGTGGCCGGGGCCGAATCGCGGTGAAACGGATTGCGTCCAGTAGCCATCTCCGCAATCACGACTCCCAGCGCCCAGATGTCTGCGCGCTCATCCAGCGGTTTGCCCAGCGTCTGCTCAGGCGACATGTATCCCAGCGTGCCCCAGGTGCCAAGCGATTGCGTGCTCACCGTAGTCGAGGGCGCCCGAGCCAGACCGAAGTCCACGATCTTGACCACATTTTGCTGAGTAACGATAACGTTCGAGGGCTTGATGTCCCGATGTACCACCGTTCGAGCGTGTGCTTCGGCGAGCCCGCGGGCCATCTGGATGGCAAAGTCAGCCGTTTGTTCCGGCGGAAGCGCGCCGCGGATAAGCTTGCGAGAGAGCGTTTCGCCCTCGTAGTAGGCCATCACAATAAACGTGCGTCCGTCCGCGGATTCCTCAATTCCGTGGATGACGCCGATGTTGGGGTGGTCGAGCGAAGAAGCGGTGCGGGCTTCGCGCAGGAAGCGATCTTTTTCGGCGTTGGCGGTGACCAGTTCGTGCGGAAGAAATTTCAGCGCCACCGTCCGCTGCAGCTTGAGGTCGAGCGCGCGATAGACTACCCCCATTCCGCCGGAGCCGGCAAAACCGAGGATCTCATAGTCCCCAACACGGTCGCCTGCGGACAGCGTCGTGACACCGTTAGACACGCTCTGCTCCCCGATCCCGACCTGCCGCTTTGGCGCAAATTGGTAGCGCTGTATCAGGTTCCACGGCGAAATCTCTTTACAGTGCGGTCATGTTACGAC
>JBAVAA010000611.1:0-10707 GCA_049585515.1 Terriglobales bacterium
CGACAATATCTGGGAAGACCTGCGGCACGACATCAATGCGGCGAATGCGTCTTTTCCGAAGGCTTGAACCCCAGCTAGAATCGCCTGATCGCGACCAGCATTATCCCAGCGCCGAAGCATCGTTTTCCGATTCTCTGACATCCAATATGTGGTTGGATCAGCTGAGATGCGCCCCACCACGGACGGTTTCCGCCGTTCTGGGGTGAGATGACCGGAGCCCGTCAGAATCTGCCTGTTCCCCCGTCTGGCGGGCTCCGGTTCGTTCTTTCTCGATCACTTCTTTCACTTCCTTTCGATTGCAATTCCGGGAACTCGTCGCGTTCCAACAGAGTGTATAAGGGAAGCGTTAGCTGAATTCGGCTAAGATCGGGAGAGATCCGATGAAAATCGTTGCTGCGATGATTTGCACCCTCCTCGTCCTCAATACCTTGTCGGCCGCGCAGAACCCCACACTGAACGCCTTGCCCAACACCATTCTTGTCGGGGCCGACGGCAAGTTTGAAACCGCGCCAGACACTGCGCTCATCCAGTTCAACATTTCAGCCCAGGCGGTTAGCGCCAAAGAAGCCTACGACCAGGCCGCCAAGCAAGCCGAAGCCACGCGTCAGGTGCTGCGCGCCAACGGCATCGATCCCAAATCTGCGGAGATCGGCTTCTTCTCCGTGAATCCGCAGTATGACTGGAAGAACGCGCAGCATAAAGTCATCGGTTACCAGGTGACAACGAGCGTCAGCCTGAAACTGAAAGACTTCTCCAAGATCGGTCCCGTCACCCAACAGCTTGCCGACGCCAGCTTGGGTGGAAGCCAATCGCTCAGCTATACGCTCGACTCGACCGACGACGCCAAGAACAAAGCTGTCGCCGACGCCTACCGGCGGGCACGAACTTCGGCGCAATCCCTCGCCACCGCCAGCGGGCGCACGCTCGGCGAACTCTCCTATGCCAGCGTGGATACTTTTGAGAACATTCGTGTGCTGGCACCCATGAGGCGCCGTGCTATGCCGATGGGGATGGCAGCGGAAGGCGCTGCACCGACTGAGGAATTTTCGCCCCAGAAGGTGACCGTCACGGCACACGTAAACGCGATGTTTGAATTGAAGTAGCGCGGGCGGCTAGTTATTGATCCCCATCTGCGTCAGGATGAACGCATAGTCAAACGAGGCTTCCTTCAGTCGATCGTAGCGACCGGACGACCCGCCATGCCCCCTCGGATCCAGGTTCGTTTTCAAAATCAGCAGATGTTGATCGGAACGGATCGCGCGCATCTTAGCTACATATTTTGTCGGTTCCCAATACATCACCTGGCTGTCGTTAAATGAAGTCCTGAGCAGAATATTGGGATACGGCTTGTCCAGAATCTCGCCACTGCAGACACTAGTCGCTGTCGCGGACAATGACCTCACGCCGTGAGGAAATCCGGCTCGCATCAACTTGAACTTCCCGCTGAATCTCCATCTCGATCGACGTTCCGGGCTCCAGCCTCACGTCAGCTCCCCGCGAGAGCATTCCCACCGCGAGCCCGGCCGCTCCTCCAATTCCGGCTCCGATTCCGGCACCCTTCGCCCCATTGGTGATCGCACCGATCACCGCTCCCGTAGTGGCGGCACCCGCGGCCTCCTTCGCTTTTTTCGCGGCGTCACTGTCCTGACGAATCGTGCCTTCCGAATCCTTCATCGACGTCTTTTCTGCTCCGGGCGTATTCTCCACCGAACCGCCCAGCATCACGGTGTAGCCGTTGGGGTAAATCATGGACGTGAAATGGATGAGCACCTCGGCGTGCCCCTTTATGTGTCCAGCCCGTTGCGCCCGCTCGATCCTACCCTGAATGTAAGTCCCGGCCGGAATCACGATCCGCTCGTTGAGCACAAATGGAAAGGCAGTCACCGCATAAACCGGGTCTCCGTCTCGGGCCGTCTTTGTTGAAATCGCCTGCTTCAACGACAAGGGAATATTCGTTCCCGCTGGAATGGTCAGCATCGTTTTGGCGGGCGGCGTGGCAGACGCAGCCTGAGCTGGGGTCGGGGTCGGAGCTTGAGTAGGGGCTTGGGCCGGCTCCGATGAGGGAGCCGGCGTCGATATCGGCGCGGATTGCGCAGCCGCCATTCCGGTCAGCAACAGTACGCCAGCGATAGCAGCACGGAGTGTCATCGAATAACCTTTCGAGACCGATTTAGCGAGGGTTTGTCATCTCAGATGCGCACACAGAACCGCAAGTTAGCTGGGAACCAATCATCATACACTCGCATGTCGTTAGCAAATCTCTTGTTACTTAGCCCCGCCCTCTGCGCACCTGGTTCTCCAGCACATTGCCCATGAACTGCGATTGCAATTTCTGGGCGCAGCCCTCGCCGCAAGCATGCATCGCGCCTTCCTTTATGGCGAGTTTTTCATCCCACGGCGCCAGATGCATTACCGGCACATCATAGTCATCAAACGAGCTCCAAATGATCCACCAGCGGTCGCTCGCGCCCTTCAACACCCCGCAATTGGGACCCGCACAACGGTAAAAAGAACTGGGAATTTGAACAAGCTTTTCGGTCATGGATATCCGCGTACTACGGCTAATTGTAGCCGAGGAGCATTCGCCGGTCATCACTCATTGCGACATAGGAAGGACATAGAGTGATCACTTTTCCCGCTGAAAGCGATAGCGACCCCCTCTCTCTCTTGCCACCTGCTCGGCCACTTTTAGAAACGCTCTGCCGGCGTGCGACAGTCCGGATTCCTGCCGGTACACCAGGCGCAGCTTGCGCTGAAAATGCAGATCGCGCACCTTAACGCGGACCAGATCGCCGCGGACGATCTCATCTTCCACGCTCATCTCCGGCACCAGCGCCACGCCATTTCCCATGCCAACGAAGCGCTTAATGGCTTGCAGCGTTGGCAATTCCACGTCCATGTGCAACGGAGTTTTATGTTGGCGGAACGCTTCGATCACTTTCTCGCGATACGGCGATGCAACAATATGGGCAACGAACGACTCCGCGCCCAACTGCCGAATGCCGACTTCGCCTGCCGAGGCCAGCGGATGCCCAGGGGGAACAATCAGCGCCAGTTCGTCCAGATAGACGACCGTGGATTGCAGCTGCGGTTCCTGCGGATCGTAGGAAAGCATTCCGAGCTCCACATTATGCTTGAGCACATCGTCGGGAATGTGACTGCCGAGCGAACGCCGCACCGTGATCTTGATAGCCGGATGAAGTCGGCGGAATTCGCCGAGCACCGTCAACAGGTAAAGCACAGTGAATTCGTTGGCGGCGATCGCCAGCTTGCCTTTTTGCAGTTCCCGCATCTCCACCAGCGCGGTCTGTGCGTCCTGGCGCAGATTGAGCAACTTCTCGGCATATTCCTGCAAAACCCGTCCGGCGTCGGTGAGGACCCCCTCACGGGAGGAGCGGTCGAAGAGCGGCTCGCCGATCTCCAGTTCGAGTTTGCGGATGGTCTGGCTGACCGCCGATTGGGTGCGAAAGAGCTTTTCAGCCGCACGCGAAAACCGGCGCTCGCGAGCCACGGAGAGGAAAACTTCCAGTTGTGACAGATCCATAGAACCTCCGTCTGTAGAAACGGGGGGCTTGCCCCTTCTCCCCCGGAGCCGAGAAGATGCGGCAAAACGCGTCTCTACTTGATCATACTTATCCCATAAGTTTTGTTAATACTATCAGTATTACTAATGTTGATGTTATTATAATAACCTTTTCTTTCGCCGCAATTCGCCGATAGAGTAGAGGAGTTACTTCATTGGAGGGATGGAATCAAATGGATCGGCCGCATATCACCATTTTCGACACCACGCTTCGTGACGGCGAACAATCGCCGGGTTGCAGCATGAATGTGCAGGAAAAGGTGCAATTAGCCCAGCAACTCGACCGCTTGGGCGTGGACGTGATCGAGGCCGGATTTCCGATCGCCTCCGACGGGGACTTTGAAGCGGTACAGCGCATTGCCGCCTCGGTGCGGCGTCCGATTATCGCTGGTCTGGCGCGCGCTTGCCGCGGTGATGTGGACCGCGCCTGGCAGGCGCTGCAGGGAGCGGCGCGTCCGCGTATCCACGTCTTCTTGGCAACCTCCGACATTCATTTGAAGTACAAGCTGCGCATCACTCGCGAGAAGTGCCTGGAGCAGGCGCGGGAAGCCGTTCGCCACGCCAAATCGCTCTGCGGCGATGTTGAGTTCTCCCCCGAAGATGCCACTCGCACCGACGTTCCATTCCTCTGCCAGGTGGTCGAAGCCGTGATCGCCGCCGGCGCGACCACCGTCAACATCCCCGATACAGTCGGCTACAGCATGCCCGAGGAATACGGCCAGCTCATCCGGACGTTGCGCGACAAGGTAGCCGGCATCGAAAGAGTAACCATCTCCACGCACTGCCATAACGACCTTGGCCTGGCGGTAGCAAACTCGCTCGCAGGGGTGCAGGAGGGCGCACGCCAGGTGGAGTGCACCATCAACGGCATCGGAGAGCGCGCGGGTAATGCATCTCTGGAGGAAATCGTCATGGCCATGCGGGTGCGTCCAGACCGTTATGCCTTCGAAACCTCAGTCGCCAGCGAACAACTCTACCCTTCGAGCCAGATGTTGGCGGAGATCACGCGGGTCCCGGTTCAGCCGAACAAAGCCATTACAGGCCGCAATGCGTTTGCGCACGAGGCCGGCATCCACCAGGATGGCATGCTGAAGAATCCGCTGACCTATGAAATCATGACGCCGCAGTCTGTGGGAGTGCCCGATTCGCGGTTAGTGCTTGGCAAGCACTCCGGGCGTCACGCACTAGCCCTGCGCTGTGAACAACTGGGGCACCAGTTTGAGCGCCGTGAGCTCGATGAGGTCTATCGCAGGTTTGTAGTTCTTGCCGACCGCATCAAGAAAGTCCAGGACAGCCATTTGCTCGAACTGATTCAGGACGTCGTCAATGGGAGCGCCAGCAACAACGATGCCGCAGACGGCCCGACAAAAAAGTTTCCGCCCGCCGCAGCGCCTCTACCCTTCCCGCGCGCCCTCTCCGCAATGGTTGGCCTGAATGCCGGGATCAATCCCAACGACGCTCATGCGGCTCATGTATCAGGCAGCGTCGGCCAGGCACAGGTTTCAATCGCTTTCGCGGATCGTCATGGGGAGCAGGAAGACTATCTTTGGGGCGTGTAGCCAGAGTAACAACCGGGCTGTCACGGCCACGTTTCTTCACGTACCATAGCGGCTGTGTTCGTGATGTGCTATATCGTGCAAGTACGCCGCCTCTTCCACCGGCATTAGCCGTTTCGGGAAAAAGTGATTTTGGCTACATGCGCATGTGACTTCGGACGCTGCGAGTCCCTGGATCTGCTGCCAAAATTACCGAAATATCCAGCAAGAGGGTGCCATGCAACTCCGCATCACTTCCCTCCCGGGCGACGGAATTGGCCCTGAAGTAACGTCCCAGGCGATCTGTGTGCTGGAAGAAGTGGCTGATGGCTTTGGCCACGATCTCGAACTCGACGAAAAAGAGATTGGCGGAGTTGCCCTGTCAAAATTCGGCGATCCCCTGCCCGACACCACCATTCAGGCTTGTCTCGCTTCGCAAGCCGTACTGCTGGGAGCGGTTGGTAGTCCCGCCTTCGATCACAATCCTCGCGAGCTTCGCCCCGAAGCTGGATTGTTGCGGCTGCGCAAGGAACTCGGGGCGTTCGCCAACCTCCGTCCCGCGGTCTATTATCCGGCCCTAGCCGCGTGCTCGCCGCTGCGCGAAGAAATCGTCAAAGGAACCGACATCCTTATCGTGCGCGAACTGCTGGGCGGATTGTATTTCGGCGAGCCGCGCTCGATTGAAGGCATGGCGGGCGCGCGTCAGGCAATCAACACCATGCGCTATAGCGAGCCGGAGGTGGAGCGCGTTGCCCGCATAGCATTCGAACTCGCGCGTACACGGCGGCGGCGCGTGCTTTCCGTCGACAAGTCGAATGTTCTGGAGTGCTCGCGTCTGTGGCGCGAGGCGGTGACGCGTATCGGCCACGATTTTCCCGACGTTCAGCTCTCCCACATGTATGTCGATTCGGCCGCAATGACGCTGGTGCTCAAGCCCGCCGAGTTCGATGTGATCCTCACCGAAAACATGTTCGGCGACATCCTGTCCGATCAAGCGGGAGGGATCGTGGGATCGCTCGGGCTGCTGGCATCGGCCAGCATTGGGGGCCCGGTCGGCCTGTACGAACCGGTTCATGGATCGGCTCCTGACATCGCCGGAAAAAGCATCGCCAATCCCCTGGGCGCCATCCTTTCGGTGGCCATGATGCTGCGCCATACTTTTCATCTGCAAAAAGAAGCGGAGTGCGTGGAGGCGGGTGTGATCTCAACGCTCATGGGAGGTTTTCGCACCCGCGACCTGGCGTCTCCGGGTGAGCGCATCGTCTCCACTGAGGAAATGGGCGCCCAGATCGCCGAGTTCGTGCGTCTGGCGGCATCGACAAACGGGCGAGCCGCTTCGTAGTCTGATCTAGAAGTGAGGCTTTCCACGCTTGGCGGGGGGAAGATCGCCGTCACCACACAATCCATTTACAGTTTTTCTGGAGAATTCACGCCGGCGGCCGCGTACTCTCCGGTCATCGCGTACCACCGAATTCGCAGAACTTCTACAAACATGCGGAGGCCGTCGCGAAAGGGGTTCAGCCGGGTTCCTGCGCTATGCGCCCACACAACTGGAACCTCCTCCACTCGCAATCCGGCGCGGCGAGCCAGAAACAGAATCTCCGGATCGAAGCCCCACCGTTCAATCTTCTGCAAGGGAAAAGTGCGTTGCGCGGCCTCGCGCCGGAAGGCTTTGAATCCGCATTGCGTGTCAGCGAAATGCAAGCCCAGGACTACCCGTAACGCCAGATTGAAAATTCGTCCAAGCGCCTGCCGAAGAAGCGACTGGCGCTCGGTCTGCAATTCCGACCGCAGCCAGCGCGATCCGATGGCAATGTCCGTGCCGCCCGCAATGGCATCAAATAATTTCCGCGCCTCGGTGATCGGCGAAGAAAGATCTGCATCCGTGAACAGGCAAATATCGCCACGCGCGTGCAACATGCCGTTGCGCACACTGTAACCTTTGCCGCGGTTGCCGGGGTTCTCAAGCAGCAAAACCTGCGCATGCAACTTGCCATATTCCCGCACGATTTGCGCGGTATCGTCGCTGGAACCGTCATTCACAATCAGGATTTCGGCATCCCAGTTCTGTTCCCTCATTTGGCGGAGAATCTCGTCGAGCGTCGGCCGAATACGCGCGCTTTCGTTATAGGCGGGAATGACGATGGAGTAAGTCAAGGTCATTGAATCATTAAGTCATTGAGTCATTGAATCGTCGAAACGATTGAGCGCGTACTCAATGGCTCGACTCAATGACTCAATGATTTAATGAATCACTGATTCAATGAATTTCACGCCACCTGTTGGCGCTTGTCGAGCATTCCGAAGAAATCCGACACTAGATCTTCATCCCAGAAACCGTTTCGCGCCTCGGCGCGCATGGTCTGGGCGGCCTGCTCGTGGCCGAGGGCGGGCTTATAGGGACGCGCGGTGCGCAACGCATCGTAGATATCCACCACTTGCAGAACGCGCGGCAGAAGCGGAATCTCGCTCGCCCGCAACCCATCCGGATAACCACTGCCATCGGAGTGCTCGTGATGATGTCGGATGATCGGAAGCACCAGCCGCAACGACTTCAGGGGACGACAAATTCTCTCGCCCGTCGCAGGATGCTGCTTCATAATCTCCCACTCCGCCGCGGTCAGATTGCTACCCTTCTTCAGGATCTCATCCGGCACGGCGATCTTTCCCAGGTCATGCAGGTAGCCGCCACGTCCAAGGGCGGTAATACTTTCTTCGTCCATTCCGAGGAAACGCCCCAAATCGCTCGCATTGCGCGCCAATCGCTCGCAGTGGCCTTCGGTATATGGATCGCGCGCTTCCACGCTGAGGCCGAGAGTGCACAGCACTGAGTCCGCCGTTTCGAGTTCGTCGGTAAACTCTTTCAGCTTGAGCAATGAATTCACTCGAGCAAATAATTCCTCGGAATAGATTGGCTTGGTCAGAAAATCGTCGGCTCCGGCTTCAATTCCCTTAAGGCGGTCTTCTTGAGCGCTGAGACCGGTGATCATGACAATCGGGATCAGCCTTGTCTTGACATCCTCTTTGAGTTCGCGGCAGAGTTCGTACCCGCCTTTGCCCGGCATGATCACGTCAAGCAGAATGAGGTCGGGAGCCGCGCGCCGGATTTCCGCCTCAGCAGCCGCTGCGTTCTGCACCGCGACCGTAGGGTAGCCGCGGCTCTCCAGCAATTCCTTCAACAGCGCCGCGTTCACCGCATTGTCGTCAACCACAAGAATAGATTGCTTGCGGCGGACGCCCGGGAAATCCCCCATACCCGGGTAAGATTTCGCCGGCCGGGAAAGGGTTGTCCGGCGCGGACGTGGCCGAAAAATCATGATCTCAGTCTCCCATACCCGGGGAATCCGCGCCATCGCGACTGGTATCAGGTTTCAGGTCGCAGGTGTCAGGTCGCAGAAAAAGCAAACCAGGATTGCGTTCCAAACGAGACATGTCCCGGCGGCCCCACGAAACCGAACATTTTTCCTGTTCAACCGTCCTAGCGATGAATCCGCGTGGATGCCAGTCTTTCATCATTATGTCGCGGAAACTCTCACTCGTATCGATGTTCTTCATGCTCTGCTTCGCTGGTCACGAATGCGCAGCCACGCCAAAACCCCACGTCATCTCTTTCGGAAAATGGATTTCTGCCAAATGGCCGAATGCCACCGGCCAGAAGCTGCTCGACTTGAAAGTGCGCCCATTGTATGTGGATACGCGACTCCGGGAATATACCACCGGAACTCCGCATGAGGTGACCGACCGCCTGTTCGTGGTACGCCGCGCTTTTCGCGTGAATGACGCGCTGCCGTCAGAAGCCACCAATGCCAACACTCCCCGCTGGCAATGGCAACGCGGTGGCTGGCTGCTGGTGGATCGCCTCACCGGACGCGTCTCCCAGCTCAACCTGCCCGAATTCGATCCCTTCTATTCGACAGCGAGTTGGTTTCGCGATTACATCGCCTACTGCGGCGTCTCCGATGACGGCAAGAAACTCTACGCCATCGTCGCGCAGGTAGGACGCCGCAAGTCGATTCTGAAGAAAGATGCGGGCGAACCCGGCGGCGGCGATGATCCCGACTCGGAATGTCCGGCCCCAATCTGGGAGCGCACGCCGCTGCGAGTCACCTTCCAGCCCGACGACGATCACAAGCTGGCATTTTCGATTCGCGGCCGGGTGGTCGACGTCGTCAACGACGCGGAGGAACCGGAAGAATAGTCAATGCTCATGCACTCAGCTGACGGCCCGTTAATCTCCGGCAGCCTCGACCGCCGGAAACTCTTCCGCAACAGCCCGCGTCGAGACCTTCGCGCTCGTCACCAGCACGACCGACGCTACGATGATCGCACTGCCCATCAGAATGTAGCGGTCGATGCGCTCGTGCAGAACGAGCCATCCGAGAACCACTGCGACCACGGGATTGACGTAGGCGTAGGTGGAGACCTTCGAGGTTGGAACGTGCTGCAGGAGCCAGATGTAGGCGGTATAGCCGATCCATGAACCGCACACTACCAGATACAGGATCGCAGCCACTCCGCGGAAGGTCCAGGTGACACCGGCATGTTTTTCAAACAGTAATGCGAAGATCAGATTCGCAATCCCTGCAAAAAACACCTGCCACGCGATTGCGCTGAAGGGATCGGCAGCAGCGGTCTGCCACTTCTTTGAAAGCACGGAACCGAACGCCCAACTGAACGATCCAAGTTGCAGCGCGAGCGACCACCATAACTCACGATGTCCTATGGAATTTGACCGTTGCAGATCGGGCCAGATGAGCACGATCACTCCCGCAATCCCGACCACCAGACCGATCTTGCCGCGCTGCGAGATGTGATGGTCGCCCAGTAGTAGGCTATCGAGCACCAGAAACCAGAGGGGCGTAACCGAAATCAGCAGCGCCGCCAGGCCGGTGGGAACGATCCGTTCGGCGTAGGAGAGCGTCAGATTGCCGCCCATCAATAGGAGAACGCCGACGGCCGCAAAATGACTGAACTGGCGCGCCGAGAAACGGATGCGGCGTCCGCTCAGCGCGCAGAAAGCGAGCATTATCGTGCCGGCGATTAGAAAGCGCGCCGCGCACACGACCGCTGGAGGAATGTGCTCGACCGCTATGCCAATGCCTAGATAGGTTGATCCCCAGAAAACGTAGACCAGCCCAAAGGCAAGAATGACCTTCCATCGGCTCGCGGGCGCAGCAATGCTCATGGGAAGTAGAAGAGAGAAAAATTCAGAATATCAGAAGAAGATCGGGCGATCGGGCCATCTAAGTTCAAATGCTTTGGACTTTCGATCGCCCGATGACCCGATCACCCGACGTTCAGTCGGCGTGCTGGCGATCGACCGACCAGATCTGCGAGGCATCTTTCTCGTTCGGATAGAGATGCACCATCCAATTAAAGATAATCGGATGAAACTCGCCGCCATTGGCATCGCATTCTTCCTTCGTGACAATCGATCCCCTCAGCCCGAACTTCGGATGCGGAGCCAGCGTATCGTACTTCCCCGCGGGCGCTTTGCAGAAATTCACGTGCTCATGCCACTGCGCGACGCTGAGCGGAATACGCTGGTTCAAATCGTCTTCGGTAAAGCGCTTGGGAGCCGTGTACATC
>JBAVAA010000612.1:0-2395 GCA_049585515.1 Terriglobales bacterium
GACGGCGAGGGCGCCCGTCCCTACACGAATTGGATTGCCGGCGGGACGCCGGCGCTACCTATGGACTGGAATTCACGACGGATTACCGCGATTCTTGAGAACGCGCTGAACGAAGATCGGGCTACGCGCGATGCGACTAGCTATGCCTGCATCGATCCGAATCAGCGGGCTTCGGCGACGATTATCGCTCGGCAGGAGTGCATTCTGGCTGGGCTCGGATGCGTGCCTCGGATTCTTGACGTCTATGCGGCGCTGGATGGAGCGGTGACTTCGCATTATGAGGTGACCAGCCATCCTTCGATTTTTGATGGCATCCGCGTACATACAGGGCAGCAGATCGCGGTGATCCAGCACAACGCGCGGGTGATTCTTTCGTGCGAGCGGGTGATCCTCAATTTCCTGCAGCGGATGTCTGGAATTGCGACCACGACCCGCAAGTTTGTGGATGCCGTCGCGGGCACACATGTGCGGGTTCTCGACACCCGAAAGACGGCGCCGGGGCTGCGCGTGATTGACAAGTACGCGGTGCGGTGCGGAGGCGCGCTGAATCACCGGCTGGACCTTTCCGATGGAGTCTTGATCAAGAGCAACCACATTGCGTTGGCTGGCGGTGCGGTTCCGGCGCTGGAGCGTGCGATCCGCAACCGGCGCGGGCGGCAGCCGATCGAGATCGAAGTGCGATCGCTGGAAGAACTGCACCTGGCGCTGGAGCACGGGGCGGAAGCGATTCTGCTGGACCACGTTAGCGTTGAGCACGTGCGCAAGGCGGTTGCAATTTGCTCGGGCCACCGGCGGCGGATTCCGCTGGAGTGCGCGGGCGGCATCACGCTGGAGAACGTGCGGGCATACGCCGAGACCGGCGTGGATTTCATCTCGGTGGGGGCGCTGACGCAGTCATCGACGGCCGTGGATATGAGTTTGCGGGTCACGCCGGCGTAGCCAAGGACGGCGGCTCGCTGTTCTTCGTTCGCCGCTCGCATAACCAAGGCGGTTCAGAGAACAGCGAATGGCGAATAGCCAACAGCTAATACCGCAACTGTTTATAATTCCCTCCATCGCAGTCTCCGCCAAAACCCGCAGCTTGCCGTCCGTACACAGAGCGACCGACGTTCGCCTGGGACGCATCGTTCGCCTGCTGATGAGCCACGCTACCGTGGTGGTCAGCGGCACAAAAATTGCCGAGGAGATTGGGACGACGCGGTCGGAAGTGTGGCGGCTGATTCAGCAACTGCGCGGGTTGGGCGTGGATGTCGCCGGACATCCCGCGACGGGCTACCGGTTGCGCGCCGTTCCGGACTTGCTGCTGCCGGAAATGCTGTCGCCGTCATTGAAGGGGACGATCTTTGGAGGTGGACGGCGCGTCCCTCAGGGGCTAAAGCCCAGTTCAAAGCAATCCAGCGATCGCGGCGGTGAACCGCCGCGCCACCCAAAATCAGGTGCGGTAACGACTTTTTCCGCAAGCGACGATGCCACGCCGCACCCAAAAACGAGTCACGACACCGGCGTCAGGCTAATCCATCACTATTACAAGATTGGCTCGACTAATTTGGAGGCGATGCGGTCGGCGGCGGCGGGCGCGCCAGAGGGCAGCGTATTTCTTGCCGAGGAGCAGTTGAGCGGGCGGGGGCGTGGCGAGCATTCGTGGCATTCCGCGCGGTCCGCGGGCATTTACTGCTCGGTAATCCTCCGGCCGGCGCTGCCACCATCGGACGCTTTGATTTTTTCTCTGGCTGCGGGGCTGGCCGTGCGCGCGGCGGTGGCCGAGATTGCTCCGCAGCTGCCGGTGGATTTGAAGTGGCCGAACGACTTGCTGCTTGGCGGAAAGAAGTTTTGCGGGATTCTTACCGAGATGAATGCCGAGGCGACGCGGGTGCGGCATCTGGTGTTGGGGGTGGGAATCAACGTCAATCAGGTGAAGTTCCCGGCTGACCTGCGCGAGATTGCCACTTCATTGCGGATCGAGTCGGGTACGGAGTGGTCGCGGGTTGAACTGTGCGCCGCTTTGCTAAGATCGCTTGACCGGGAGTATCGCAGCCTGATTGAAGATGCGAGAGCGCGAGATGCGATTCTGCGGCGGTTCGAGGCTAGTTCTTCGTCGGTGCGGGGCAGAAAAGTTACTATCCTAATGAATGGGGACGAAAGCGGCGGACTGACAGGTGTTACGGAAGGATTGGATGAGCGTGGTTTTTTGCAGGTGAGGACCGCGGAGGGAGTGCGGACGGTGGTGAGTGGGACGGTTCGGCTGGACGGGGCATAGCCCGTCACCATACGAATTCGCGCTGTCGGGGGGATTGGGCGCCCCTTCGAGCCGCTGGACAGCCGAGGGCGGCTGTCCCTACGTGATTCAATTATGCTGCTTGTGATTGATGTGGGAAACACGAATACGGTGCTTGGC
>JBAVAA010000613.1:0-2689 GCA_049585515.1 Terriglobales bacterium
ATCGTAAATAACATCGGCTATCCCGACACCTGGCGCGATTACAGCAGCGTGGTAATCAAACCCGACGACTATGCGGGGAATGTGGTGCGCGCCGGGTCGTTCGAGGTGCATCGTGTGTATGGCAAGATCGACCGGCCCACCGACCGCAAAGATTGGGGGATGACTCCGCCGACGGTCAACGCCTATTACCGTTCTTCAATGAACGACATCAATTTCCCCGCGGGAATTTTGCAGCCGCCGTTTTATGGCAAGCTGATGGATGACGCGGTGAACTATGGGGGCATTGGCGTGGTGATTGGACATGAACTCACGCACGGCTTTGACGACCAGGGTCGTAAGTACGATGCGGAGGGGAACTTCAAGGATTGGTGGACGGCGGAGGACGCAAAAGAATTTGAGCAGCGCGCCGGTTGCACCGCTGATGAATATTCTAGCTTTGTCTCGGTGAAGGACGATAAGGGCGAGGTCAAGCTCAATGGCAGGCTGACGCTGGGTGAGAACACTGCCGACAACGGAGGCTTAAAGCTGGCCTACATGGCGCTGATGTCCATCATCGGCGACGCGCCGGTGAAAACGATCGATGGATATACTCCCGCGCAACGGTATTTTCTTGCTTATGGGCAGATCTGGTGCCAGAACGTTACCGATCAGGAGGCGCGGAAGCGTGTGCTGACCGATCCGCATTCTCCGGGGCGCTGGCGCGTGAATGGCGCCGTGCAGAACTCAGCCGTCTTCCAGCAGTCATTTGGATGCAAGATGGGACAGCCGATGGTGTCCGAGAACGCCTGCCGGGTCTGGTAGCTGACGATATGCGCTTAGCTTGGGCAGCCGGGGCGGCTGTCCCTACATAAGCCTGGACGGGTGAGGACGCCCGTGCCCACACGAACTGAGTTTGACAATCTTCCCTGCCTACACGTAACTTCGATTTTTGGCATTCCGTCGTGGAGGCAGAATGAAAGCCCGCTTAACTTCTATACAAACAATTGTTGTCTGTTTCGCGTTGTGCGCGCTCGCTCTGGGCCAGGACCTGGCTTCTTTCGAGAAGCGCACTACGGTGAAGAAGCTCGCGAATGGGCTCACGATCATCATCTGCGAGCGGCCGGAGGCTCCGGTGTTTTCTTTCTTTACGCACGTGGATGCCGGCTCCGTGCAAGATCCGCTGGACAAGACCGGACTGGCGCACATGTTCGAGCACATGGCGTTCAAAGGGACCGACACGATTGGGACGCGCGACTACGCCGATGAGAAAATTGCATTGGCCAAAGTTGAAGAGGCTTATGCGGCTTACATCGCTGAACGCGACAAACCGGTGGACCGCGACGAGCAGAAGCTGAAGCAACTCGAGCAAGCCTGGAAAGACGCGATCGCTGCCGCCGATAAGTACTCGGCGCCTTATAGCAACGAGTTCGGCAAAATTGTGGAAAGCGAAGGCGGCGAGGGCATGAATGCCTTCACCGATTACGATGAAACCGGCTACCACTACTCGTTTCCCACCAACCGGCTGGAGTTGTGGGCTTATCTCGAATCGGAGCGTTTCCTGCATCCGGTGATGCGGCAGTTTTACAAAGAGCGCAACGTGGTAATCGAAGAGCGCCGCATGCGCGTGGACAGCAATCCCATCGGGCGGCTGCTCGAGCAATTCACGGAGGAAGCATTCGCGGCCCATCCGTATCACCGGCCGACGATTGGATGGATCTCGGATTTGAATTCCTTTTCGGCGACCGACGCACAGAAGTTCTTCGACAAGTATTACGTGCCCTCGAACATGGTCGTCACCGTGGTGGGAGACCTGAAGGCATCGGAAGCGATGCCGATTGTTGAGAAATATTTCTCGCGGCTTCCGGCGCGTCCGCTGCCTGACACGGCGACGACGGTTGAGCCCCCGCAGAATTCCGAGCGAACCGTGGTGTTACACGAGCAGTCGCAGCCGCTCTATCTCGAAGGCTATCACCGTCCCGATTACCGCAGCCCGGATGATCAGGTGTATGACGCGATCGCCGACCTGATGTCGAATGGACGCACTTCGCGGCTTTACCGGGCACTGGTTCGCGATAAGCAAATCGCATCGGACTCCGAGGGTTTTACCGGACTGCCAGGAACCAAGTATCCGCAGCTGTTTGCGTTTTACGCGTTCCCGATTCCGGGGCACACTCCGCAGGAAGTGGAGAAGGCGATTCACGTGGAGATTGAACGGCTGAAGAAAGAAGACATTTCGGATGAAGAGCTGAAGATGATCAAGACGCGAGCCAAGGCGAACCTGATTCGCTCACTCGGATCGAATGAGGGGTTGGCGTTCGCGCTGGGACTGTATCAGTCTCGCTATGACGATTGGCGGGAATTGTTCCGCTCGGTCGACCGCATCGAAAAAGTCACCAAGGCAGATATTCGGCGGGTGGCGAATCAGACGTTTACTCCGGATAACCGGACAATCGGGATTATCGAGTTTGCAGGCGCGCCCCCGGGAGCGGGTGCGGCACCGCAAGGAGGTGGACAGTGAAGCGCGCTGGATTTTTCTGGGCGATCGCCTTCGCCGTCGCTGTGCTGATCGGCGGCGCGGGGCAACTGTGGGCACAGGCGCAACAGAGTTCGCCGCAGCCGTGGCAGCAGATACCGATTCCGAAGTTGCCGGCATTTCATCCAGCGCAGCCTAAGCGCATCGAGTTGCCGAATGGAATGGTAATTTTTCTGC
>JBAVAA010000614.1:0-3727 GCA_049585515.1 Terriglobales bacterium
ATTACGTGCGACTGCACGATCAGCAGATCCTTCCAGCCGTCGTTGTCATAATCGAGAAAGCGCACACCCCAGCCGGAGTGCAGAAGAGTAATCGCGCTCAGGCCCGTGACCGTCGTTGAATAATCAAAAGTCCCGTCTTTCAGGTTGGTGTAGAGCGCGTACCGCTGATCTGCGAGATCGGTGATGATGATATCGGGCCATCCATCGTTGTTGTAGTCTTCAAAATCGACGCCCATGCCGGCAAAGGTGTTGCCGTTGCTATCGAGCCCCGCTCCGGAAGGCAGTCCCACCTCTTCGAACGTTCCATTCCCGCGGTTGTGAAACAGGTATTCCGGCATTGAATCATTGGCAAGGAGGATGTCCATGAAGCCGTCGTGATCATAGTCAGCAATCGCGAGGCCTAAACCTTTTCCAGGTTTGTCGATTCCGGCCTGGTGCGCTACCTCGGTGAACTTCCCGCCGCCGTCATTGTGAAACAAAAGTATTGATTCCGGCTTGAACAGATCGGGATGGCAATAAGAACGAAAGCCATCTTTTCCCGGCCGTCCGCAGAGGACATCGTCAAAGTCCCACTGCATGTAGCGGGCAACCACCAGGTCAAGTCGTCCGTCGTTGTCGTAGTCGACCCAGGCGGCGCTCGTCATCCATCCCGAGCCGGCAACGCCCGCTGCGGCGGTCACGTCCGTGAATGTGCCGTTTCCATTGTTGTGGTAGAGCGTGCTGCGGCCGTATCCAGCGACATAGAGGTCTTCGAATCCGTCATTGTCGTAGTCACCAACCGCGACGCCGGTCGAGTAGCCGAGGCCGGTGAGACCTGCGCGCTCCGTGACATCTTCGAAAGTTCCATCCGATTTCTGATGATAGAGCCGATTCCAGTACTTCGGGCTGTCCTTCTTCGGAATCGAGCCTTTTGGCGTCGGATCGTCGAGCCGCGCGCCGTTGGCGAAAAAGATGTCGAGGCGGTCGTCGTTGTCATAATCGAACAAAGCTACGCCTGAGCCCATCGTCTCCAGAAGATATTTCTTACTGGTGGGAGAAGCCTGGTGGCGGAAGTGAATTCCTAGTTTTTCGGTGACATCGACGAAACGTCCTGGCGTGGGAGAGTTGGGGGCGGCGGCGAAAGAAAGCCAACTCCAGAAACTCAAGGTCCCGAGAGTCAAGGCAATTCCCGAGAGCCTTGCGCGGGAGGGGAACTTGGAAAAGCTTCGCATAATGGGAGCGAGAATGGCCGCAATTGGACAGTTTAGCGCCTGGGCAAGATTCTGGGCTCGGGAATCGGGATTAAGAAAGACGGATTGCGCCTGAACGCTAACGAGGTTTAATGGCCATAAAAGAACAAATTCTAGATCGTTTTGGACGAAAAAGAAACAAAATCGTTGACTGTTGCGCGCGAACCGCATTACGATGCCGGGTGATAAAGTTTGCACACACGCGTTAAGTCCACGTGAACTTAACCGATGCCGAGGGGGAATTGCCATGACGCAAAGTGCGCAGTTGTCAGGAATGACGTGGGCCAAAAGGGCCTTTCATGCGATCGCAGTGCTGGCGATCGTTGCTTTCGGCGCGCTGCCGATGCTTGCCCAGTTTGATACAGGTACGATCACTGGCCGGGTAACGGATCCTTCGGGGGCCGTTGTGCCCAATGCCGCGCTCACGGTGGAGAACGTCTCTACCGGCATTCAAAGGAACTTCGTTACTGATCAGAATGGCAATTTCGTGGCGTCGTCATTGCCCTACGGAACCTATGTGGTCACGATCCACGCGAGGGGATTCGCGGAGAACAAGAGTCAACCAGTCGTGCTCAATGTCGGCGCGACGGTGCAATTGAATCTCACGGTTGCCGTGGGGGCGTCACAGGAGACCGTTCAAGTCAACGGCACGCCCACTACGGTTGACACCTCATCGAGCATGTCCGGCACAACGTTGGACACGGATCAGGTTGCCAACCTGCCAATCAACGGACGCGATGTAAGCGAGTTCCTGGAAGTCGCTCCCGGATCGGTAGGATCGACGGGATTCTTCCAGGGCAGCGTCAACGGGATGGAGAATATCTTTACCGGATTGAATATCACGCTCGACGGCCAGAGCGCGATGCGCGGCGACATCAATGGTTTCCTGGATACAGAGGGCCAGGAGACTGCGCGCATCACGCGAGCCAGCGTGGATAGCATCCAGGAAATTGATTACTCCAATAGCGGTTACACGGCGGAGACCGGCCATTCGCTGGGACCGCAGATGAACATAATCACAAAGTCCGGCACGAATGATTTCCATGGCAGCGTGTTTGAGTACTTCCGCAACGACGCTTTGGATGCGAAAGACTATTTTGCGACGGCGCGCGAGCCGCTGAGGCTCAATCAGTTTGGCGGCAATTTAGGCGGGCCGCTCATCAAGAATAAGGTGTTCTTTTTCGTGAATTACGAAGGCGACCGGACGCACGTCACTCTGATAAACGCTCTGAACCATACATTGAGCGCGGCCGCACGAGCGCAATTCGTGCCGTCCATGCAGCCAGTATTGGCGCAGTTTGCACCGATACCGGCGGGCTGTAACGCCATTCCGGCGCCAGCTCAATGTGTGGGTACAGGGCCTCCCGGGCCTCCAATGCTGAACTTCCCAGACCCGAATTCGGCCTTGGGTTCGGACATGATCTACGATCCCGCGGTTCTGCCGAACATTCTTCGCGAAGACACGGGCTCGGTCAGGCTTGATTACAACGTCTCGGAGAGGGACCGGGTCTTCTTCCGTTACAACATCAATGACTCGAATACCCTCTATACCTATGGCCTCAACCAGGGGCAGGTTTCCCCTCAGGCGTTGAGAACGCAGTTAGCCAAGATCGATGAGACCCACACCTTCACTTCGACCTTGCTGAATGAATTCAGCGTCGCCATCAACCGTTTTTATTCCGACACGAATTCGAATACTCCCACGCCGCTAGCAGGGTTTGCGGGTTTCTTTGCCGACCTAGGCTCGCTGCCCGGACCGAATAGTTTTAATCAGGTCACTCCTTTTGCGGATCTTGAGATTTTTGACAATGTAAGTAAGACCATTGGACGCCACACACTTAAATTTGGCCCGCAGATTCGCATCAACCGAAATAATGAATGGCTGCGTCCACAACAAACGTATGACTATGCTGCCGAGAGTCCGCAGATAATTAGCGATCTCCTAAACAACAACGTGTTTGTCCTCCAAAAAATCGGATTCCCAGGATTTGTTGGCAACCACAATTCCAACTGGGATTTCTATATCCAGGACGATTGGAAGGTGACTAACAGGCTCACTTTGAACCTCGGACTCCGGTACGACTACAACACGGTGTGGACGACGGGGGCGAATCAGGGACAAAATTTCGACGTGGCCACCCAAGCCCTGCTACCTATCAACCAAAAAGCATACAGCGCGCCGAAAAACGACTGGGCGCCCCGAGTGGGTTTCGCATGGGACCCGAATGGCAGGGGAAAGACCGTCGTCCACGGGTACGCCGGGCTTTTCTACAATCCGATGCACTTCAACTTTGCCACCACGACCAACGTGCCCGCGCTCGCGAGCTACAATGAAACCGTCTTTGATGCGTTCTTCGCAAATCCTCCATTTTCGATCAACTATCCCTCTCCCAATCCTCCACTCGTGGCCGGAACGCAAAACGTAAACGCCTTTCCACAACATCCCAAAGACCCGGTTGCTACGAATTGGCTGTTCGATATTCAGCAAGAGGTAGCCC
>JBAVAA010000615.1:0-2515 GCA_049585515.1 Terriglobales bacterium
CATCCTTACCTGGAAATCACCTTTCCGTCTCTTTCGGATCCATCGCTCGCACCGGCGGGCCAGCATGTTATGTCCATTTACATGCAATACGCGCCTTACAAGCTGAAAGACAGCAATTGGGAGAACGAGCGCACCGCGCTTGGCGAATCCGTGGTGAAGACGATTGCGCAGTATGCACCGAATCTGCCGCCGAGGATCCTGCGCCACCAGATCATCACGCCCAAGGACCTTGAAGAGACCTACGGTCTTACCGGGGGGCATATTTTCCATGGCGAACTTGCGCTCGATCAGTTCTTCACCATGCGCCCGCTGCTTGATTGGGCCCGTTATCAAACGCCGATCGAGCGCCTGTATTTGTGCGGCAGTGGGACCCATCCCGGAACCGGGCTTACTGGCGGCTCGGGCGCCAATGCCGCGCGTGAGATCGCCAAGGCGCTGAAGAAGTAGCGCCGCCGCTACCCTGCTTATGGCGGCAGGAGTAGCCCGGCCAAGACGCCGAGCTACACTTGTCTATTATCTATGCTCAGCTCCGCTATTCTTCTGGTCTCCTGCCCCGACCGCAAAGGCGTCGTCGCCTCGATTGCCGAATTTATCTTTCGCCACGGCGGCAACATTCTCTTCAACGATGAGCATGGGGACGATGAATCGAATCTTTTTCTTACCCGAGTTGAGTTTGACGCGACAGACTTCGATTTTGATCTGGCCCGTTTTCGCGAAGAATTTGCGCCGATAGCCCGAGACTTCCAGATGAACTGGCGGCTTGCCCACTCCTCTGACCGGCCACGCATCGCCATTTTCGTTTCGAAATATGACCACTGTCTGCAAGACCTGCTTTACCGCCACCAGAGCGAGGAACTGCGCTGCGAGATTCCGCTGGTCGTTTCCAACCATCCCGACAACCAGCGTATCGCCGACTTCTATCGTGTCCCTTATTTTGTCGTGCCGGTGACGAAAGAAAACAAGCTGGAAGCGGAGCAGAAACAAATCGCACTCGTCCGCGAACACCGGTGCAGCCTGGTGGTCCTTGCACGGTATATGCAGGTGCTCTCGAACGATTTCATCGCAACCTTGGGCTCCGAAAACCTCATCAATATTCACCACTCTTTTCTGCCCGCGTTCGTGGGCTCCAAGCCCTACCAACAGGCGTTTCAGCGCGGCGTCAAGCTGATCGGCGCCACCGCGCACTATGTGACTCAGGTGCTCGACGATGGTCCCATCATCGAACAGGATGTAGTCCGTATCTACCACCGCGACACCGTCGACGATCTCGTTCAAAAAGGTCGCGACATCGAGAAGGTTGTTTTGTCCCGCGCCGTCCGCTGGCATGTGGAAAACCGCATCCTGCTGTATGGGAACAAGACCGTAGTCTTTCGATAGCCAGTTCTGGCGGTCTTGGTGCGCACTTCGGTAACCACGTAGCCAATTGCGCAGCCATTCTGTTTCGGCTCTACTACTACTAATACTGCTAAAAACCGCTTGTTTGGACAGACCAATGCGCCATATTGAAGGAGCTGACCTTGGTTGAGGCTCCCAACTTGGAACTAGCTCTGCTGGCCACGGTGCAGGGCTTTTATCAGCGGCTCCTGAGCGACCAGCTTGGCGGCGAATTGCCGACGCCCACCCAGCTAGCTCTTGACGCCATCATCCGCAACGACGACCTTTGCTCCACGCTCAATGGGATGCGGGTCTGGATCCAGGTCCTCAACATGGCAATCAGTCCGGCCATGTTGCGGCTGGGCATGCAACCCGAGCTTGATCCCGAGGTCGCTGAAGCGCTGCTGCGCTACTTGGCGCGATACCGCGACGCCAATTGCGATAAAGCCGACCTGGTTGCAACCTTCTTGTTTCGTTGTTCGCATGCGACGGCACAATGGGAGCGGCCGGGTGTCGGATTCGATGACGCGAACCCTCTCTCTCCGTTTGAAGTTGCGCTGCTGGAAATCCTGTCCGAGTCGGACGTTCCCGCGCTATCGGACGCCGATTTGCAAGTACTCGGCGAATTTAAGCCATTGCTGGAACTGGCTGACCGCTTCCGGGATTTCACAGCGCTCATCGACTCAGGCATCATCCCGCGAGTACGGGAGTTGAAAGCTGCGCTCGGGGAATCGATTTATCACCCGCGAGTACTGGCCACGCTGGCGCCTTACAATGCCGCCTTCGGCCAGCGATTCAGCGCGCTTTTCGCCACCGCCACACGGGAAATCAAAGATTTTGGCGCGCGTCTGGAAGAAGTTGGCGGCAGCATCCTGAGTACGGTTGACGGCGTCGAAATCACGGTGCAGCATGTCGCCGCACTGAACCCGGAAGCTTTGATCAAACTTGACTACAGTGTGGCCTTGGAAAAATTCCGCCGCGTCTCACGGCTGAAAAGAGAATTGGAGCGCCGGCCGGCAATTCGCCCCGGCATTCCGGAGCACAAAGCCTTCAGCCACGCTCGGGGAAGTTAGCGACGCAGTCGTTTCAAGTCGCAGGCGAAGCGTAAACACAAAAGGGAAAAGGGACAGGTGGTGTCACC
>JBAVAA010000616.1:0-4662 GCA_049585515.1 Terriglobales bacterium
GCAGTCGGTGTGAAAATAACGGATAACAGGACACTTGCCCCGGGCTTAATAAGTGCCGGCAAAGACAATTTGCCGACTGAGAAAGCGTCTCCCTGAACCGATAGGGAGGCGATACGCAGAGTTTTGCTCCCGGTATTCGACAGTTGAAAGGTGAAGGAACTGGAACTGCCGACCAGCACCTTATTGAAGGCATGACTACAAGGATCGCATTGCAACTGCTGCGCCCAGGCGTGACCTACCGCCAATCCGCAGAGCAGGCATGAGATTATTATGACTGGAAAGCATCGCATGAACCGATGTTCGCGAAACGCTCGCTAGCGCCGCAAAATCGGAAGTGCATTTATCGAAATATTTAGTTCTGGAGTAGAAGCGACGGCCTTTCGGGAGTGGCACCCGGAGTGGTTTGCGAAATGTTTCACGCAGATTACAGATCACCGTAAGTGATAGATCATCCTACGCTTTGAACTGGTACGTTACCGCGCCTCGGCCAAACCGCAGGACCCCCTTGCCACGTTCTGACATTCGTTTCTCTCCCGCCCCAGACCAGCCACACAACTATTGCCAGAATCCAGGAGAGTGTGGTTAAAACTGCACCGCCCAAAACCCGCTCCCAGCGCGCAGATTGGGTCATTGGCCGATCGGCCAGTTGGCATGATGTTCGGTCGGCCATCGGCTTGGTGTTCGGCGGGCCACCGGCTTGATGCACCGCTGACATCTTTTCACGCAGGCCCAAGCCTTTCAAACTGGATGGCATGCGACTTCCCCAGTCCATCATCCATTCGCTTTTTATCCGCTCAGTCAACTTACACGTCAACTTACTAACGTCCGCAGTGGCAATCTTACTCCTCGGAATGGCTCCCATTAGTGCCGGTGCTCGGGTCGGACAAGTGGCCTGCACACCTGAGAACCTTCCATTCGGAGCGGTTGTTGTCGGCGAGACCAAAACTCTGCCGGTCACCGTGACGAATAGTGGAGCATCAAGTGTCACGATCTCCGGAATCACGGGAGGCAACTCCGAATTCACAACGCCCTCTGTGAACCTGCCTCTGATATTGGCTCCGGGCCAAAGCGTGAGTCTCACGGTAAGTTTCACTCCGACGACGACAGGCTGGACGGGAGGCACGTTCAAATTTTCGGGGGCCACATCGAGCGCCCCTGTTTATCTTCAGGTCGAGGGTTCGGGCTTAAACAAAGCGGCCGTTACGGCCAGTCCATCAATTGTGTCGTTTGGCCAAGTGACAATCGGAACCAGCGCCACCGTGCCGGTCGTCCTGACGAACGCGCGCTCCTGGCCGATAACGCTTCTGGACCTCCAGACAAGGGGCGCTGGAATTTCGCTGAGCGGACCCACCTTTCCGATGACGCTTGGCGCAGGACAAAGCGTTACATTGAATGTTGCCTTCGCACCACAATCGGCGGCGACCACTGCCGGTAGCCTTTTTATTTCCGGTCCGGCATTGGTCATACCGCTCACAGGGACGGGTACAGCGCCGGCAACGGGCCAGTTGATCATCGCTCCGGCGCCACTGAACTTCGGCGCTTTGACGGTTGGAACCACGAAAACTCAAGCGCTTACTTTAAGCGCCACTGGCGCAAGTGTCACGGTTTCATCTGCCAGCAGCAGCAGTTCCCAATTCGTCTTGCAGGGACCTTCACTCCCGATGACGATCGCCGCGGGCCAGAGTGTGCCATTCAACGTAGCCTTCACGCCAGAAACGGGCGGCCCGATAGCCGGCTCTCTTTTGTTTGTCAGTAACGCCTCGAATTCCCAGACGCTAGGCCCGACTCCGAGCAACAGCGTTCCGCTCTCGGGCACGGGAATGGCGCCAGGCACGCTCGCCACAACTCCAACAGCTCTTACATTCGGTACCGCTCAGATCGGCAGCAGTACAAGCCAAGTGGAAACCCTGACCAACGCGGGTGCATCCAGCCTGACCATCTCCGCCGCCTCAGCCAGCGGTCTCGGGTTCAGTTTGAGTGGCCTGGCATTGCCTTTGACATTGTCCGCCGGACAGAGCACGTCGTTCACAGTACTCTTTTCACCGACCGCGAGCGGAGCGGCCACCGGGAGCGTAAGCCTTACCTCCAGCGCCTCCGATCCCAGCTTGAGCATTCCGCTGACAGGAATGGGCCTCACGCCGGGCGCGCTGGCGGCAAATTCACCGACTCTGGCATTCAGTAACGTTCAAGTCGGAAGCAGCGCAAGTTTGTCGGAGACGCTGACTAATACGGGCGGATCGACAGTCACCATCTCGCAAGCCAACGCAAGTGGCGGCGTCTTTTCAATCAGTGGATTGACCTTGCCTCTGAATCTCACGGCGAACCAAAGCGTGACGTTTACCGCGACTTACATGCCAACGAGCGCCGGAGTGGCCAGCGGAAGCCTGTCAGTGGCATCGAACGCATCTGACTCGATGCTTAACATCGCGCTCTCTGGGACTGGAACCGCACCGGGCCAGCTGGCAGTATCGCCCAGCAGTCTGAGCTTTGGCAGCCTGGCTGTGGGATCGAGCTCGGCGCTTAACGGCAGCTTGACCGCGACTGGAGCCTCGCTCACGATTACATCGGCGAGCCTCAACAACAGCGAGTTTGTTTTCTCCGGAATTTCGTTGCCGGTAACGTTGACCGCTGGCCAGTCCGCTCCCTTCACCGTCACTTTTACGCCGCAGGCCAGTGGAACCACTTCGGCTTCTCTTTCGTTCTCCAGCAACGGTTCGAACTCGCCGATCGCGCAATCGTTGAGCGGGACGGGAACGGCGCCGATTCAACACGCCGTCGACCTTAATTGGACCGGTTCACCGACCGCAGTCAGCTACAACATCTACCGTGGCACCGCGTCGGGCGGTCCCTACACGATGATCAATTCCTCGAGCACCACTGCATACGCCGACAATACGGTGGTCTCCGGCCAGACCTATTACTACGTAGCCGCGGCTGTGGATGGAGATTCCAACGAGAGCGGATATTCGAATGAGACACAGGCTGTTATTCCGAATCCGTAGAAACCCTGAGAGCATGACCACCCATTCCGGTCCCGGCAGCTCTCGAGTCTTGGACCATAAGCTCCGCAACAACGACTGGACTCCTCAAGAAATGAGCACTGTTGATGTCGGCTAGCGCTAGCGTCCTGCCCTGCCTTGCTTTCGTGGGGTTTTTGCCGGGGCAAGGGTTCTCCGCCCTCTTTGTTGAGGCGGTAGCCAACAGGGCGAATTCACCCAAAACCAGACGGATGCAAAAGGTTGCATTTTCGTGCAACCATTGCAAAAACTATCATCTTGACAAGCACTTACGAGAAACAGTTAAATGTCGGGAGTCGAGGGGTATTCGGGAAGTTTACTGCTTCCCCCGAGAGTAAATCCGCTAATCGGATAAATGAATTAGGAGTAGAGCCCAATGAGAAACGGTACTAGAAAATTGTGGCTGGCCGCGATGTTGATTTGTTGCGTATGTCCCTTGGGATTTGCCAGCACTCGCAACTGCCGGAATCACCCAAATGACCCAGGTTGTACGTCGTCGATGCCCGAGGGCGGCTCGACCGCGATCTACCTTCTTGGAGCGGGACTCGTATGTTCAGGGGCAATGTTCCTGCGGTCCAAGGTAGCGAGAGCCTCGTAAATCAGAAATCTAAGCTGACCCGCGAACAAGCCTGGCTCGCGACGAGACTAGGTTTGTCTTGCACCCGGTTGCCTCTTAGTAACAATTCTATTCCGGCAACGGAGTGCATCTGAATTGCGTTCGAGACTCAGTTCGCCGCAGAAAACACAATAGCACCGCCACTAGACCTACCCCGATACCCAAGAAAATGATCCCTCCGTTGTGATGAAGCTTGCCATTGAGGAACCCAGGATCCACTCGAGTTCCGAGTTCCGCGATCGTGAAGATGCGAAGTCCATTCTTAACCACAGAAATCGGAATCGCCGCCACCACGAGCAGAACTTTCCGCCACCACGAGCGCAGGAACAGATGAGCCAACACCATTGTGGTAACGACAAGCATCTCGCTAGACCGAATGCTGCTGCACTCGCGAGCAACTTCCACATTTAGTCCAGGAATCGACAATATGATTCCGTCCTGAGTTACCGGAACCCCAACCGCTTGAAACGTGATTCGCGCCATTACTGCAGACTGTTGTTGCAAGGATTCGACGATCCATCGCAGAGCGAACTCGGGGATAGGTACCAGCAAGAAAAGAAAGCAGAGAGGGAACAGAAACGATTGAAAGGTTCTTGCTCCGAAGGATATTAGAATGCTGCCGATCCACCAGGTCACAAGCGCAAACATACTCAGAGAGAGCCGGATATCGCCGGGCGCGGCGGCCATGCCCCATCTAGCATAACTACCGAGGAGTAACGCTATCGCCAGTAAATAAACGCCAATGCGAGGGGTCGGCTTCAGTTCGATGTGGAGCGCTTTCGAAGCCTGGTGTTTCGAATCGAAGTAAATGAGCGCGACACTGAGGGGAAGAATCAAAAGGATGTGTGTATAGGCATCGTCGGTTAGCGCCAGGCCCAGCGTCACAACGAGCGGATGCCAGCAGAACAGGATCGACACGGCGCAGAGAAAAGCGAATGCGGGTACTCGATTTCGCGTTATCACACTACGTTTCATTGCGTTCCCGTTCAAAAGTCGCCCTTGCTCCGAGTCCCAACCGACGCGTCTGGG
>JBAVAA010000617.1:0-3882 GCA_049585515.1 Terriglobales bacterium
GCGCTCCCGATTTGGGAAGAGGTGCGGGGCTTGCAGGTGCTATCTCGGTTTTCAAAGAGCGGTGTATCGTCCGTCTCTGGAGAGGGGCACAGTTCCGCCTTGGCCAATTCGATTTCATTTTTGCGGATAGTGCGTGGGATGTCTGTGATGGTGATCCCTGGCTGGATGTGATGAATCCGTAGGATGCTCTTACGATGAAGGTCTGGTGTCTAGCGATTGGAAAGCGTGGAAATTTCAATGGAATCCAGCAGGTTGCGGTCGTTGGTAACGAGTGTTAAGTCGAGAACTTTGGCGGTTCCCGCCAGAAACCGGTCGGCTGGATCTGCGTGGGGCAACACCAAGGCCATGGCGGTGGTGACAATCTCCTTGCTCAAGGGCGCCTCTCGAAGTTGTTCTGAGTACTTCCTGATCCAAGTATAAGGACTATCTACCCGGATCCGCCCTTTCTGCATTTGAACCAGCGCCTCCCAGACACTTACTGGAGAAATCCAGAGTTCATTTTTGAGATTCGAAAGTTCCGCGGAGACGCGCCGGCTTAGTTTCCCGGGTTGCAACTGACTCCAGATCCAGATGTGGGTGTCCAGGAGGAGATTCATTTGGTGGTGGTGCAGTTTGAATCGGTTTTGAAAGGGCACGGCTTCAGCCGTGCCGCAAGCATTGTATTTTCATTGCGGCTTCAGCCGCTGAGGGAAGGCAATTTTCAAACTGCACCACTACCGTTTCAAGGGCCAAGTTTCAGAGGTCAAGGAAACAGCTAAGAGTCTGCCTGACACGGTAGTGGCTCAGCTCTAATCTGTCTTGAAAGGGCTCGGCTTCAGCCGAGCCGCAACTGCCGCAAGATCAAGGGCGGCTTAGCCGCTGCGGGGAACTATCTTTCAAACTGAGCCACCTACCCCAGCCGCCTGCCAGCTGCGACCCCGGTACCGTCTACAATAATCCTGTGGTCTTCGTCCTCGATAACTACGATTCATTTACTTACAACCTGGTCCAGTACCTCGGAGAACTGGGCGCCAAGGTCGAGGTGCGCCGTAATAACGAAGTGACCGTCGCAGAGATCGAGGCGCTGCATCCCGAGCGCATCGTCATCTCTCCCGGACCCTGCACTCCGCAGGAAGCCGGCATCAGCGTCGAGCTGATCCGCCATTTCACGGGCCGAGTTCCGTACAAAGTGCCGTTGTTAGGCGTTTGTCTCGGACATCAGGCGATCGGCGCGGCCTTCGGCGGCCAGGTGGTCCGAGCAAAGAACCTGATGCACGGCAAAACCAGCCAGGTCGAGCACGATGGCAAGACCATCTTTAAAGGCCTTCCATCGCCGATGATCGCGACTCGTTACCACTCATTGATTGTCGCCGAAGACAGTCTGCCGACCGATCTCGAAGTAAGCGCCTGGACTTCAGACAAAGACGGAACTCGAGTCATCATGGGCCTGCGACACAAAAAATTCCCGATTGAAGGCGTGCAGTTTCATCCCGAAAGCGTCCTGACGGATGAGGGGAAAAAACTGGTCGCGAATTTTTTAAAGAGATGATTGCCCAATCGGTTGTGGGTACCCCTACCCCGGCGGAGTCTTGTTCGTCCCGCAAAGCATCTAATGAGCATCTTTCTTACTGGAGTAATTATCTGATTCTTACCCGAGTTCTTTTCTTCGCCCTGTTTCTCTTAGCCATGTACGCCGTCCAGCGCTTCTGGTTCCTGCGGGCGTGGACGTGGATTGCCGCGTTTTCGAATGCCAACTGGAGCGTCGGACTTCACGCCGCGCTGATCGCGCTTGCCGCCGTGTTGCTTGCAACTCTGCTCGATCCGCTGCTGGGCCACGTGATCTCGCGCAGCGTTGCCAGTTTGAGTCTTGGCAGCGTGAATTTTGGCAGTCGGAATGTCGGCAGAACGCTCACCACAGTCGCCCGCTTGTGGCTGGTCGCTTCAGTCTTCGGATTCCTGGCAGTTGAGTCGGTGGGAGCGATTGAGTGGTTCACGAATATTGCGGCGCGGTTTTTGCCTCATTCTCAAGCCGTCGCTGACTTCACCCCCTCGCGCCGGACATTTTTTCAATACGCGGCCGTGCTCGCCGGAGGCTTCCCATTCCTTGCCGCTACGTATGGATTTGCCGCTGGCCGACTGCGCTATACGATCGAGCGCATCGATGTGCCCGTGGCGAATCTTCCTCCGGAACTAGACGGGCTGCGCATCGCCCAACTCAGCGACATCCACATTGGCGACTACATGCCGCCGCACGAAATTGCCCGCGCCGTGGCCATGGCGAACGATCTGCATCCCGACATTTCTTTTGTTACGGGAGACTTTGTTTCCAGTATCGGCGATCCGCTGGACTCCTGCATCACCGAGTTGAGCCGGCTGCGCGCTCCGATGGGCGTGTGGGGATGCAACGGCAACCACGAGATTTATGCGGGCGTCGAAGACGAGGCGGAACGGCTCTTCCATGAAAAGGGAATGCGGTTGCTGCGTGCGTCAAACGCAGTGGTTGACCACAACGGCGGACGCTTCAATCTGCTGGGCGTCGATTACCAGCGCGACCACATGGTCAGCGGCGAGCATACAGGTCCGATGCTGCGGGAGATCGAGCATCTGGTTCGCCGCGATATGCCGAATATCTTGCTCTCGCACAATCCGAATTCGTTTCATCGGGCCGCCGAGCTCGGCATCGAGCTCAGCCTTGCCGGGCATACGCATGGTGGGCAAATAAAGTTTGAGATTGTGGACCACAGCGTCAGTCCGGCGCGGTTGATCACGCCGTTTGTTGCGGGACTCTATCGCCTGCCGATGAACGGGCAGGCCACAGCGTCCGGGAATGCTTTGCAGAAAGCCGATTTGCAGAAAGCCGCGCTCTATGTAAACCGAGGCCTCGGAACCTTCGGCTTTCCGGTGCGGATTGGCGTGCCGCCAGAGATCACGCTACTGACCTTGCGCACAGCATAGCCTGTCATCGGATCCTCAGCATCTGAGGCCGCATTCACTAGAGCGATAACCGCAGCGCTCACGAGTGCGCGTGAGAACCAGTTTTCGGGAATCCAGTGGAACGGAGTGTAAGCGAATCCAGCCCCGAAGGGGCGAACTAACATAGCCCAGCGCTTCAGCGCTGGGTAAGCGGAAAAAGCGATTCAAGTCCCGGAGGGACGACCGACTTTCACCCACGCCCCGTAGCGAGGCGCCACCCAAAATCTAACCCAGCGTGGAGCCTAAGGAGCCAACGTTTCGACGCTCATAAGTGGCTGCAAACGTGGTATAATTCAGTGGTGAATCCAGTCAGGTAATGCTTGCAAATACAATAACTTAGCGAGATTTTCGTTGAGAGGAAACAGGCCGAGCTTTCCTTCGCTGAACAGCCCAGGGCGGCTATCCCCACGAGAAGCTTTTACTGAGAACTGACAACCGAGAACTGAGAACTGACTTTTATGGCTGACGATCCCCAGAACCCTGAACTTCCTTTAACTCCTCCGAATGGCGGCGACGGACAACCTCCCACTGGTCCGGGCGCGCTCAACATGCAGCCCGTCAACATTGAAGAGGAGATGAAGCGGTCGTATCTCGACTATTCCTTGTCGGTGATAATCGGCCGCGCTTTGCCCGACGTCCGCGACGGACTGAAGCCGGTGCACCGCCGCATTCTTTACACCATGCAGCAGATGGGCCTTCGCCCCGGCGGCGCCACGCGCAAATGCGCCCGCATCGTCGGCGAAGTGATGGGCAAGTACCATCCGCATGGGAATCTCGCTGTGTATGACGCGTTGGTGCGACTGGCGCAGCCGTTTGCAATGCGCGCGCCGCTGGTGGATGGGCAGGGCAACTTTGGCTCGGTCGACGGCGATCCTCCGGCGGCGGATCGATACACCGAAGCTCGTTTGACTCGTGTTTCAACTGCGTTGC
>JBAVAA010000618.1:0-15530 GCA_049585515.1 Terriglobales bacterium
CCCCATGGTAGTGCGGAATTTCTGAGTCAGAATCATCTTTACCCCATGGTGGTGCGGAATGGTCGAATATCCAGCCCCGGAGGGGCGAACTAGAATAGCCCAGCGCTTCAGCGCTGGGTAAAGTTCAAAAACCACACAAGTCCCGGAGGGACGACCGAGTTTTAGTTGCCAGCGCTTTAAGAGAAGCTTGGTGCAACATCTGCGCCCACTCGGAAGCAAATCATCGTGCTTTGCTTTTACTGGCAACTGACCACTGGCAACTGGCAACTGCCCCTCAGTACTTCCGCAGCACGCCAATCACCCGCCCCTGAATCTCCACCGACGCTGCGGGAACAATGATCGGCTTCATGGCCGCGTTCGAAGGCTGCAGACGAATGTTCTCGCCCTCGCGGAAGAACCGCTTCAAGGTCGCGTCGGACGAATCAAGCAGCGCCACGACTATATCCCCGTTGTGCGCCGTTTTAGTTTTCTCGACCAGCACAAAGTCGCCATCAAGAATCGCTTCGTCCTGCATCGATTCGCCCCGCACTTCAAGCACAAATACATCCTTGGAGCGCACAAAATCGGCAAGCGAGATGGTCTCCGTGTGCTCCACCGCCTCAATCGGACGCCCCGCCGCAATCCGACCCACCAGCGGCAGCACCACCGCCGTATTCACCGCCATCGACTGCTTCAACTTGCCACGCGGTGGCAGTAGATCTATCGATCGGCTGCGGTTGTAATCCCGCGTCAGCAGCCCTTTTTTCTCCAGATTGGTGACGTGCTTGTGCACCGTGGCCAAAGAATTCAGCCCCATGCCCACCTTGATCTCTTCAAACGAAGGGGAGTAGCCATTCTCCGCCACAAAGCGCGAAATGAAGTCATACAGCTCATGTTGACGCCGAGTGATCGCCATGCGCGCAGCATAGGCGAAGATTTGGCGAATGTCAAGAAGCTGGTGCACCTCCACAGTTGGCTAGCTTGAATCTGCTTTGAAAGGGGCATCTTTGATTAAGCCGCGCCAAACATTAAGCCGGGTGCCCCACTCATCGCGCATTTTGCGATGAGTGGGTACCATGGGCCTCAACCGTCACCGATCCAGCCGAAGCAGTAACCTCCGCCCGCGAGCCTTCATCGCCGCCGTCCCGCTCCGAGTGGCCTCGCGCAAAATCTCTATCACTCGAGGCCGGATGCTAGCGTCTTCCTGCGCCAGGTCAGCGAACCCTTGCAGAGCCGAGGTCTTGACAATGGAACTACGGTCTTCCAGATAATGGTTCAATGAAGAGATCGCGATTTGCCGTTCCCTGGCGTTCAGCCGGAACCGTGGTGCCATGGCCGCGAGATGCCACCGCAATTCTTGTTGTTCGGTTTCGGCCATCAAGCCGAGCAGCTCTCTCTTGTGTGGCAGGAGCAACTCACGGTTCTTCCGTGTGACCTTCTCCGCCGCGTCCGCTGCCCGCATTCGCACCACTGGATCTTCCGACCACAAACCTGCAATCAGCTCAGGAAACAGTTCTGGCGCTTTGCACACCATTGCCGCTACCCGGTCGGAGCGGCCGATCGTCCGCCGATCTCCCCCTCGCAATAGATCGAGGATGTGTCTTCGAGGCATTTGGTGGTACGGGAATTCTCCTAACCAAACCTTGACACCGCTGTTAGTATAGTTATTAGGCCCAAAGCCCCAAACAACTCAGCTCCTTGAAAACTTACTCCTGGCTAACAGCGGCCAAAGGACGACTAACATAGAAAAGTTAGTCGCTAACTCCTATATTTTGAAGACTTTGCCTCTAACCCCCGCTCGCTCAAGACTTTGGCGAAAGTCACGCGCTAAAGTCCTGATTCTAATATACCGGCGGGAAAAGAGGGGGGGAGGGGGTATCCCGTTGCGGATAGAGTCGGAGTCTCAAAACGGAACTAAGTTCAACTTATTCCGCAGTAACTCCTTTCAGAAACACGTAATAAAAATCCACGCCCCGAGCAAAAGCCTCGACTCCGGTCCGCTCATCCTTGCCATGCGCTCGAATGTCGTCCCGTTCATACTGTTCGCCCGACACACAATAAGTCGGCATTCCGGCTGCATTCGTGTACACACCATCCGACGCGCCGGTGCTCATATTCGGAATCACCGGAATCCCCGGCCACATTTTTGCCACGACCTTCTCCAGCGGATCGAACACCTCTTTCCGCGGAGCCGGCGGCACATAGCTATGCCGGTCGGAGCCGTGATCCATCAGCACGTTGCTGTTCTCGCGGAATTGCACTTTTATTTTCGGATCAGCCACAATTTTCTCGAGCGTCAGCCGCGTCTCCTCCAGAGTGTGTCCGGGCTCGATGCGGCAATTAACGTTCGCCTGCGCCATCTGCGGCAGCGCGTTGTTGGCATGTCCTCCGCTCAAGCGCGTGGCTACGCAGGTGGTGTGCATCGTCGAATTGTCCAGCGGATCCTTCGACAGCCGCGCCACCGCCTCCATGTCGGGAGGAGTCTTCAGCATCGCCTTCAGATCGGCCGCCCGTTGTCCCGTCGACATCGTCACCTGCCTCTCGTAGTAAGCGCGCGTAATGTTGTTCAGCTCGAAAGGAAATTGATAGTGCTCGATTCGCGTCAGCGCGCCGGCCAGTTCGTAGATCGCGTTCTCCGGGCGAGGCAGCGAACTGTGGCCGCCCGGATTGGTCGCCGTCAGTACAAAATCGCCATACAGCTTTTCGGCGGCGTTCACCTCCATCATCAGCGGCTTGCCGTGATCGGCCAGCACGCCGCCGCCATCGTGGTTGAGCACGAACTCGGCATCGATCAATTCGCGATGATTCTTGATCAGCCAGTCGACTCCATTCGATGTTCCGCCCTCTTCATCCGCGGTCATCGCAAGGATAATGTCGCGGCTGGGCACGTATCCTTCTTTCTTCATGCGGATCAGCGTGGCCGACATGATCGCGTCGCCATCTTTCATGTCGCTGGTCCCGCGGCCATAGTAATAGCCGTCCTTCTCGATGAACTGAAACGGATCGGTCGTCCAGTCCTCGCGCCGCGCCTCGACCACGTCGAGATGCCCGATCAGCAGCACCGGCTTGTGCTTGCCCGATCCATGCAGCCGCACGACGACGTTTTTCTTGCGGTCGTTCGGGCCCATGACCTGAATGTCGCTGTCCGGAAACCCAGCGTCGCGAAAGCGTTGCGCCATCGCTTCCGCCGCGGCGGTTACACTGCCAACCGAATCGGTCGTGTTGATCTCGATCAATTGTTTGAAAATATCGAGTGCCAGCCGCCGGGTAGCGTCGTCCGCCGGCGAGGTCTGTTGCGCCGACATCAAGATTGTAGATACAAAACAGAACACGATCAGCCGCCAGCTTCGAAATCCCACGTCCATCCTCCAGAAAAGCTTCCGCAAACAATTCGTTAGAGAGTTCCGGAAAAAGTTCCGCAAAAAGTGCCGCACGTTGCTGAAGCTGAAAGCTAACAGATTCGTTCGGCAAAACCAAGTTTGACGCGAGCAAGCGCAAGCGCAGAATTTGAGTTGCAATGTCGAACGGCGGACGCTACCTTCGCCAGTACAAAATGACGAATCCGCATGACAATCGGCGGCATGACAAAGGTCCGCGTGACAATTCCGCGGGAATCGCGGCGTCTCGACTGGCATTGCTCTTTTGCATTTTCTTCCTGATCGCCTGCGGCCTGGGCTACCCGGTTCTCAACCGATTCGACCCGCGTCAGACGCCAGCGCTCTCCGATGTCAAGACCTATGCAGCGCACGTCACCAAAACGCCTGTTGTTGACCCTGAAGACATGCGCTTCCGCCGCTTTCGCGTGCTGGTTCCGTGGCTCGCCAGACCCTTCTACCAGTTCGCTCGGGGACGACTCGGAACCTGGGATCCAGTAATGTTCGGACTTTTGGTTGCCGACTCTCTGTTCATTGCCGGAACCGCGGTCCTCATCGTTGTCCTGGGGAAAGGTAAGCTGGGCAGTTCCGCAGTCGGGTTGGTTGGCGCTTTGCTCTACATGGTCAACTTCGCCGTTCCCAATCTGCGCCTGGTT
This sequence comes from Terriglobales bacterium, assembly GCA_049585515.1. Lineage (GTDB taxonomy): Bacteria > Acidobacteriota > Terriglobia > Terriglobales > Acidobacteriaceae > Acidiflorens. The sequence goes on from JBAVAA010000618.1 coordinate 4,010, forward strand.
GGGCTGGTGGATGCAGGCGAAGGCTTCTTCCTGCTGGCAGTGCTTTGGAGTTTGTCGGAATTCAAACTGTGGGCCTTGCCGATGATCGCCGTTCTCGGAGCACTCACAAAGGAATCATTTATTCCCCTGAGCGTCGCATTCATGGCTGCGTGGTGGCTCACTCCCCGAACCGATCGCCCCGACGGACATTATGTATTTGGGAATCGTCTGTCGAGTGGAGCCTGGATTCTAAGCAGTTTGGCGCTTAGTCTGGCCGCAATGGTTGGATTGCAATGGTCGATTACTGGCAGGTTGATAAGTCCGATGCAGTTTGGCCTCGCGCTCCATCGCATTGGCGGCTATGATTTCGCCGCTTCGCTGCGGGATCGAAATCTCTGGTACATATTTCTGTGGTTGCTACCGACCGCCCTCCCAAATATGAAGCGTCTTCCAAGAGCGTGGCTCATTCCGGTGGCAGCTAGCTGCGCCATGGCATTTGCGCTGGACGCATATTTTGGAGGCGCGCCGGGGACCATAGGCCGAGCGCTTTTCAGCCCGGTCCGGTGCTCAGCCTGTCATCGGCTTCATTTCTGCTGCGGATTTCCAGCTAGACGCGGAACGTTTTGGATTTTGCCGTCCGCGGACGGCTTGAAGAACCGCAACGCGGGTTACTCTTTACCCTTCATTCTATACTTCCGCCAGTTCCCTCCTGGCGGGTGTTCCAGAGCGGCGCAAGAATGCTCGATTTCAGAACTTCCGACTCGGCCTTTACCCAGTCTTCCAATTCTTGCCCTTCCACTTGTCCACGCTCGTCGTAAAGCTGGCGCGCGCGCAGCCTTATCTTCCTCTCCAGCAATTCCAGCATCAGTTTCTGACGCTCACGAGTTCTAGTTACGCTGTCCACTGCTTACACCCCACAATTCATTGATTTACATATATTGTACCGGCGAACTGTTAAAGAGGCGTGAACCGGCGGATTACTAAAGGACCGCTCCGCTGTCCGCGCGGCTAGTTCCAGTGCAGACGTCAGAATCAGATCGCAGGGTTCAGATTCCAGGGGATGGTCTTGCTCCTGCGATCTGACCTTTAACCTCTGACTTTATTTGCCGATGCAACCACGCGGTATATAATGCGCACACTTAAGTAGCACCATTGGTCCGAACATCCGTGCTATGTCGCAGTCTGACCTTCTATTTGTGGACCGATTCGAGGAAAAATGATGCTCGACGATTTCGACCAACCGACAGACCAGCAGAATCGACTTCCCTCCCCTCCTCACTCTTGCGGAAACCTCTTCGGATGTGGTGAGGAGAAAGGAACCGGCGTGTTCCGCGAAGACATCAAAGATGCCGCCTTCACCAGGCGGGCCGCAGACCGTCTTTCGCACATGGACGAGGTGAATCCCGAGCAGCTCGACGGCTATCTGAATGCCCGCGGCCATGCCCGCCGACGGTTGCTGCGTGCCAGCAGTTTCATGTGCGCGCTGGCGGGAATCGGGCCCTGGTTCAACAAACTGACGAACGCGAATCTTGCCTTGGGCGCCGCTGGGCAGCCGGCGAAGAAAGACAAAGATGACGAAGGCCACGTCCACTTGGTCGAGAGCAACGACAAGACCGTGCGCCTGGGAGTTTACGACACCACGCTCGATCCCATCCTCAAAATCGATTCAGGCGATACCATCAGCTACGTCAACACCTGGTCGCACTTTTTGAATCAGATGCAACCGGGCGTTCCGGTCGAGACATTGGCGAAGCTCCGCCTCAGCAACCCGGGACACGGGCCGCACTCCATCGTCGGCCCTATTTACGTCAACGGCGCTGAACCCGGCGACGTGCTTGAGATCCGCTACAAACGCATTCGTCCGTTTGATTGGGGAGCGGTATTCAATAATCCAGGGACGATCGGCACCGGCCTGTTGGCCCAGGATTTCCCCGAAGGACAGGTGAAATATCTGAAGCTCGATCTGCCCAACATGACGGCGGAGTTTAACCGCAACATTCATGTGCCGCTCAAGCCGTTTCAGGGGACGCTGGGCGTGGCTCCGCCCGACGGCTTCTATCCTCCTCTAACCCCAGGAGTGACCAGTTCTGTTCCCCCAGGCCCTCATGCGGGCAATACCGACCTGAGTGAAATGGCTGAAGGTTCAACCATGTTCATCCCGGTGTGGAAGCCGGGGGCGCTGATCTTCACCGGCGATTCCCATGCCGTGCAGGGCGACGGTGAAATCAATCTTTCCGCGCTCGAAACTCGTATGAAGGAATTGCGCATCCAGGTGATGCTGCATAAACAAAAGAATTTCGCCTGGCCCGTGGCCGAGACCTCGACCCACTGGATCACGTTGGGCCTGGACAAGGATCTCAATGTAGCGATGACCATGGCCGCCCGGAACGCAATCAACTTCCTGGCTGCGCGCGCCGACCTGACCAAGCTCGACGCCTACGCTTTGTGCAGCATTGCGGTTAGCTTTCGGGTAACACAAGTGGTGGATATCGTGCGCGGCGTCCATGCTCTGATTCCCAAGAACCTTTTTGCCACCGATTTGCGCAAGCAGATCACCGTCGTTTAGCGATTCGCTTCAGGGGATGGTCTTATCCGACCGATCGCGGCAGGTTTCAAATCGCCGGCGCGGCTAGTCCAAGGGCTCTCCACAAATGTGCAAACAATTGCCCCTACTCCCCGCAACCCGCCGTAACACGCCATTTAGCCCGCCAAAGTTTGGAACAGGGCTTGCTCCTACCATGGCTGGAGGAGCAACGGTCCGCAGTTCGAGCCGCGGATGATCCGTCGCTCTCTCCGCAATTGGGAGGACACTGCGATGAAAAAGACCCTATTCTTGCTCTGCCTGTTCTCTGGCACCGCCGTATTTGCGCAGCAAAACGCGGCCAGTCTCAACAGTCAAGTAACGCTTCCGCAGTTTATTAGTCATGAAGCACACGCTGGTTATACCCCCATGTCGGTGGAGACGAGCATTCTCGCCTCGTCGAGTTATGCCTCCGCTCAGGGAGAAAGGCCCGCTTCAGACTTCCCGCAGGCGGAAGCCGTTTCTCTTGGCTCCTATGCCCGCGAAATTCGGAAGCAGCACGCGCAGGTGAAAAAGTCGCGGGTCGTTTGGGTTAACCAGTAACTTGCAGCCGTCACACTAGCCCGCATGAGTCGAGCTGCCGAAGTCCTAAAGCTGAAAAACCCGGCTTATCACTGATTGGTCTGGAGCCCTTCTCTTCGCCACTTACCCATCTTGAGAATCGCCCCATCCAATGAAATGCGCGCCCGTCATCAGGGCGCGCCGGAATAGCACACCCAGCCCCCAACGCGCCCTCCCGGCGAACGCCCACCTCACATTTGCCATCAAATCTGACGAATAAAAAAGAAATGTTACCCTAGAAGAAATTCGAATGACTGTCCTCGAGTTCACCGCCGTCGTCGCGACCGTCTCCTTCGTCGCGGGACTTCTTGGAGCGCTCACCGGCCTCGGCGGCGGAGTCGTTCTGGTGCCGCTGCTCACTCGTCTTTTCCACGTGGATATTCGCTATGCCATCGGAGCCTCGCTCGTTTCCGTCATCGCGACCTCCTCGGGCGCGGCGGCTGCGTATGTAAAAGAAGGATTCTCCAACATTCGCATCGGTATGTTCCTGGAAATCGCTACCACGCTCGGCGCCCTGCTTGGAGCTTTCCTGGCCACCCGGATTCCCACCAGCATCCTGGCAGTTATCTTTGGCGCCATGCTGCTGTACTCCGCGTTTCTTTCGCGCAAGCCGCGTCCGCTCGACCAGCGCAACCTGCCTCCCGATCCGCTCGCCACCCGTCTGCGGTTGAACGGTACATTCCCCGATCGGGAGGGCCCGCGCAGTTACAACGTCCAGCACGTTCCCGCCGGTTTCAGCCTGATGTTCGGCGCGGGTGCCCTTTCCGGATTGCTCGGCATCGGCTCGGGAGCGGTGAAAGTACTCGCCATGGATCAGGCCATGCGCATCCCCTTCAAGGTTTCCACCACCACCAGCAACTTCATGATCGGCGTGACCGCCGCCGCCAGCGCCGGCGTTTATCTCAGCCGGGGATACGTCGATCCCGGTCTTGCCATGCCTGTCATGTTGGGAGTTTTGGCCGGCTCGTTTCTGGGCAGCCACATTTTAGTCAAAGCTGAGACCAAATCGCTCCGCCTGATCTTCAGCCTGGTGATTCTGGTTCTAGGTCTGAAAATGCTGTACAGGGGATTGTGGGGGAAAATCTGATGGCGGCCGTCGAAAAGCCAAGGCGCCAGTCCCATGCGTTCCAACCCCAGCCGTGGCGAGACCGCCGGATGGCCCTCATCCTCGGCAATGTGCTTCGGGCGGGAGTTCTGCTCTCAGCGGCTGTCGTCCTTTGCGGAGGGTGCATCTACCTCGCAGGCCACGGCCACGAACCGGCCAATTACAGGGTATTTCGCGGCGAACCACCTGAATACCGCGCGATCCGGGCAGTCATTCGAAACGCAATGAATGGCCGGGGCCGAGGCTTAATCCAACTCGGATTGCTTCTTCTGATCGCCACGCCCATTGCGCGCGTAGCCTTTTCCGTCGTGGGATTCGCCATCGAACGCGATCGCATGTACGTGGGCTTCACCCTGATCGTGCTTGCCATCCTGCTCTATAGTCTATTCGGCTCCAGCATGGGGGGATAATGCCATACCCGGTCTCGAGTCTTGTGCCGCCGCGACGCGGCTTCGGCGATATGGTATAACTGTTATACTCATGCGGTTTCATTTCGATGAGCGGAAGAGTGCGAGGTTAAGAACAAATCCAAAAAGAGGCATCGGATTCGAAGAGGGGCAGGAAGTATTTGCGCATCCATACTACCTTGACCCACGCTCAGACGCGCCCGAGCAATACCGCGCGATCGGATGGGTGGGAGAGCGATTGTATACCGTAATCTTCGAAGTGCGAGAGGATCGCGGAGGGGAGTTTTACCATCTTGTGACCCTATGGAAGGCCACCAAGCAGGAGCGCCAACTTTATGAAGAACACTCGAAAGGTTAGGAGACCAGTATCGGCAGAAGGCATCGCCCGCCTTGCGGACCAAGGGCGGGATGTGTCGCGGTTCTTCACCAATGCGGGACGCATGATGGGTCCAATTCAGAGGGTTAATGTTGATCTGGCCTCGGGCATGCTGGAGGAACTGGACCGGGCCGCCAAAGAGCTGAATGTCAGCCGCCAGGCAGTGATCAAGACTCTGATCCGACAAGCTCTCGATCAGCAATACTTGGCGCGTGGGGGGCGAACCTCCAGCAAGCAGCGCCAAAGTTCCAGCTGAAATCACTCTCTCCCTCGGAGGTTCTACCGCGGCCACAGCCAGCCGAAGGTGCCGCCAGTCAGTAACCCGTAAATAAGTCCATCGACGACCTCCTTGATGGTCACCGTCCAGGGCTGACCTTTCCAGATGCCGTTGCTCAGGTTTCCCAGCCCGTACGCGAGGAACGCGGCTGTCCCAACGACGCGATAGACCACGAGATATTTAGCGCCAGGCGGAACAGTGTGCGCCGCGAGATAGGCCACAAAGATTCCGACCACCAGGAGAAAAGCAAACCACTGGATCAGAAACTTCGGCATGGCTGGCGGCCCACTGGGAACGATGGTCATGAAGCCGACCGGCCCCTGCTTTTGCTTTTCAATCAAAGCGGGCGACTTCATGTCTTTGTGCGTGCAATAAGGAAAGACATAGAGCCCCCGCTGAACACCGGCGGCGCGCAACGCGGCGAGAACCTTGTCTTCGTCGGGAAGTTTGCGGTAGTCGCTGCGATGATAGGGCAACAGCATGTGCATGATCGAGCTGGCTACAAAGACGATGACCGCTGACAACACGATAGGGAGCCAAAGAGCAGCCAGAGAAACCATGTGCAGTCTCCTTAGGACGCAACGCGACAATCGATTGAAATTCGAACGCGAGGCTACGACAGTAGGGAGGATGCAGTCAAGCGCGGATTAACCGCATCAATTAGGGCAGCAGTCTCTCCCGATTCTACGGGGCTGGGTCAGACTTGATCGTGTAATGGGGATTTTCCGGCCGCACGATTCGCGTGTCGCTTCTCGAGTTGCGCGACCACGCTTTCGAGATCGGGATACCCGGCGCCAAACTTCCGTGTAAACCAGTTTCCACCCCGCTCGGCAATCCTCTCGCCATCGGCGATAACCTCGAATTGACCGGTCTTACCCGGCACTTTCACGGCTTCGATGCCGAGGCGATTTTTGATGAGGGTCGCGAGACTCGTGACCCTAATCTGGTTGTTGTCTCACGTCGGGCAGTGAACGATCTCGATCTTCATTCTGCTCTCCAATCAACTCACACAAGACAGGGTCGCTCCGCCGGTTCGACGAGCTATGGGGATTGTAAATTAAGTACGGGAATCGCGATTTCTTACGATGATTTGGCGATAACCGGCAAGCATTCCGTGCAAGGACCGTCTCATGACCTTCGTAACCCTGCCGCTGGGTAACCGCGTTGCTGGCACGCGGAGCGAATCCTAGAATCAAGACGGAAACCTCTCTGCCAAGACCGCCCATGCCGGAAAGTCCCAATCGTGCCGAAATCGCCCGCCGCGTAGAAAAGGCGGAAAAACTCCTGCAGAAGGGGAAAACGGCCGACGCCCTGACGGAATACCTGCAAATCCTGGAAAGCGATCCACAAAATGACAACGTGCGGCAGATGGCCGCGGACCTGTGTCTTGCTTTAAATAGAGGGACCCAGGCAGTGCAGTTGCTGGGAGAGCTGTTTGAACGGCAGGTGGAGGCGGCCGATGCCACGCGGGCAAGCCTGACCTACAAGAAGCTGGCACGATATGCCAATCCGACCTGGGAACAGAAAGTGCGCTTCGGGCAGCTTCTGGAAAATTCGAACAAGAAGCTGGCGATCGGGACCTATGAGACGGCGTTGGAAGATCTGCAGCGGCAGGGCCGAAAAGAAGAGGCGTTGCTCGTCCTGCGCAGGATCGTGAGTCTGGAACCTTCTCAGCAGAACCACCTGCGGGTGGCGGAATCGTCGGCGGAGCTGGGCGAGCACGTCATGGCGGCACAGTCATTCTTGCAATTGGCGGAGCTATCGGAGAGTTCGGGAGCAAACGGGGGCCCATGGTATGAGCGCGCCTACGCGGAGAATCCGACGGAATCGAAGATCGCCATTGCCTATGGCAAGAGCCTGCTGACGCGGGGCGAGGCGGGAGCGGCAATCTTTATTTTTGAGCCGCTGGTGCATGCCGGAGACCCATCGCTGGAGCTGCGCGATGTGTATGCGCAAGCCTTGTTGCTGGCGGGTCGCTGCCTGGAAAGCGAGCCGCTGATCTGGCAAATCTTTGAACATAATCCCGCCCGTATTAACCAGGTCGTAAACCTGATCGGTAAGATGATCGATTCCGAACTGGACACGGAGGCGGTGGTGCTCGCACGGAAATTGGAAGCCTTCCAGCGACGCCATGGGGAGCGGCGATCGTTCATCGCCACTATGCAGGAACTGCTGGCATCCCACCGCCCCTCGGCGGAAATGCTGGAGTTTCTGGCGGAGTTGTTCAACGCGTCGAACCGTGAATCGGATTATGCCCAGGTGTTGCTGGCGCTGTTTGAGTTGTACTGCGGGAAGCACGACTACCAGAGAGCGGGAGAGTGCCTGGATCGGGCGGCGGAAGTGGATCCGTACGAGCCCGGACATCAGAAGCGGCTGGAGGCGCTGCGGGGCAAAATCGACGATCAGCGTTTCAATGTGATTGCATCGCGGTTCACCGCGGTGAAGAAGGAAAAAGACCAGGAGCAGCAAATCAAAGTTAAGGAGCCAACGCTGGGAGCGGCCGCGCTGCAGGATCTGATGCTGCAAGCCGAGATTCTGGTGCAGTACGGGATGCGCACGAAGGCACTGGAACGCTTACACCGCATCCAGGAACTGTTTCCCCGCGAGGAAGAGCGCAATCAGGAGCTGCAGAAACTGTATATGGCGGCGGGCTTCCAACCGCAGTATGCAAAGGCGGCTGTGCCTATTGCGCCTCCCGCTCCGCCGATTTCGAAACCCGATCAGCCAGCGTCCGCTGCAAAACCGGCATTCGCGAGCGATGCAGTCGAGGTCAGCAGTCTGGCGAAAGTGGCCGAAATCGCGCGCAAGCTTTACCAACAGGGTAATGCTGAAGGAGTTTTGAAAGCGGCCGCGAATGAAATCGGCGCGAACTGGCGGACGGCGCGTTGCGTTGCCGCCTTGCGCAAACCGGGCCTCCCTCCATCGACCGTGCAAGAGTATCGCATGGAGGGTCTGAAACCTGTGAGTTCGGCAGCCCTGGTCAGCCTGGTGGAAACGCTGCAGGATCTGACTGTAGCGCGAGGCACGGTGACAATCGGCGACGCCGCAAACGCTCCGGAGTTGCTGGACTTGCGCAGCGCGATCCAGGAGTTGCAGATCGAATCGCTGCTGGCGATCCCGCTGACTGAAGGCAACGATCAGATCGGAGTGCTGATCCTGGCACAGAACTTGGGCAGGGTATGGCAGGCCGCCGAAATACTGGTCATCCGGACGCTGAGCGACCAAGTCTTGATCGCGCTCAACAACGCCGGGCTGCGGCGTCTGGTGAAGAATCTGTCGGTGACGGATGAGAAATCGGGACTGCTGAAGCGAGCTTCGTATCTGGATCTTCTGCAGGCGGAAACCCGCCGCGCGCTGCAGCAGGGGACAACCGTGACCGTGCTTCTGATGCAGTTTGGACGGCGCAGCGCGCTCATCAAGGAATACGGCGAGGCCGCAGTGACGGCAGTGATGGAACAGGTCGGGCAAACGATTGCCGCAAATATCAGGACAAACGACCTGGCATTCCGCTATGAAACGACGACGGTGGCGCTGGTTTTGGGCGATACCGGCGAAAAAGAAGCGATGCTCGCGATCGAGAAATTTCGGGGACTGCTTACAGAAGTGCATTTTCCTGGCAAGGACCACGCCGTAGAATTCAGCGCCGGATTGGCCCAGGCAGTGATGCAGCAGCACTTCGATCCCGCCGACATTGTGACCGAGGTCGCGAACCGAGCCGACCATGCCCTTGATTTAGCGGTAGCACTGGGCGCAGGAAAGACTGTGAGCCAGGCGCCGCAGTTTGCCGCATCGGCGGCCGTGGCTTAGCCTCAAAATTTGTAATTTGTAATTTTGAAGTTCCAGACCGCCCGGAACTGCAGCCGCCTGGCAAATCACAAATCGCAAATTACAAATCCATCCTTGCTGTTAGACTCACAAGTTGGCCACAATCCTCCCGGCTGTCGCGAGGCCATCTCGGCTACGCATTGCGGGCGCGACGCCCGCACGACAGCCGCCGGGACGGCGGCGCTACTTTCTGAGGATTCCTAAATGGCAATGAAAAAAGTCGGCGTTCTAGGGTGTGGCCTGATGGGTTCCGGAATCGCGCAAGTCTGCGCGACCGCGGGCTTCGACGTCACCGTGCTCGAAGTCGAGCAGAAGTTTCTCGACAAGGGCTTTGCCGGGATTGAGAAATCGCTGGCTAAGTTTGCCGAGCGGCCGGTGGAGAAGGGCGGAATCACTCCGCTGCAGAGGGACGAGATAAAGGCGCGGCTCAAAGGGACGACTAACAAAGCGGACCTGGCCGATTGCGACATCGTCATCGAGGCCATCATCGAGAATGTCGAGGAAAAGAAGAAGATGTATGCGTCGATCGATTCCATCGTCAAGAAAGACGCGATCTTTGCTTCGAATACTTCTTCCATCTCGGTGACCGAGCTTTTGACGGCGGTGAAGCGTCCGGAAAGATTTATCGGGCTGCACTTTTTTAATCCCGTGCCGCTGATGAAACTGGTGGAGGTGGTCAAGACGATTGCCACCGCTCCCGACGTGTACGAGGCGGCCTACGAGTTTGCGAAGAAGCTGGGCAAGGTCCCGGTGCGCACGTCGGACAAGACAGGATTCATCGTAAACCGGCTGCTGGTGCCGTATCTGCTGGATGCGATCCGCGCGTATGAAGAGGGCGTGGGATCGATCGAGGACATCGATAACGCGATGAAGCTCGGCTGCGGATATCCGATGGGTCCGTTTACTCTGCTCGATTTTGTCGGGCTTGATACTACGTACTACATTACGCATGTGATGTATGACGAGTTCAAGGAGCGCCGGTTTGCATCGCCTCCGCTGCTGAAGCGAATGGTGATGGCGGGGTGGTATGGCAAAAAGTCGGGGCGCGGGTTTTATGATTACTCCGACCCGAGTAAGCCGGTGGCAAACAAACTGTGATTTCACCGTGCGAGACATGGAGTTCCAACCTTGTCATCCTGAGCGCAGCAAGAACTACGCGAAGCGAAGTTCTTGCGGAGTCGGAGGATCCCTTGCACCTCGGCGCCAAGATGGACGTGGCAAGGCATTCGACCACGGCCGCATGAGGAGAACTCCTTGCCAGGCCGGTGATGACATTGAGTTACAGGGGTCCTTCGACTGCGTGGGATCATTCGTGAATGAATGTCCCACTTCGCTCAGAATGACAAAGCTGTTAGGTTGGATGGAGCCTTAATCTTGACGAGTTTCAAAATCTGATTATGACCTACCAAAATATTCTCGTCGAAAAGAAAAACTCCATCGCCTACGTCACCGTCAACCGCCCTAAGGTGCTCAACGCGCTCAACGGGGCGACTATGGAAGAACTGGGTGCGGCATTTCTCGACATCAGAAGCGATTCCGCCATCCGCGTTGCCATCCTGACCGGCGCAGGCGAGAAGGCATTTGTTGCCGGCGCGGATATTGGCGAACTGGCGCAGCGCGATCCGATCTCCGGGAAGGAATTCGCCCACCGGGGACAGGCAGTGCTCGACCTGATCGAGAATCTAGGCAAGCCGGTGATCGCCTGCGTCAACGGATTTGCCTTGGGCGGCGGATGCGAACTGGCCCTCGCCTGCACCATGCGTCTGGCGAGCGACAACGCGAAACTCGGGCAGCCCGAGGTAAAGCTCGGAATCCTTCCGGGATATGGCGGCACGCAGCGCCTGCCGCGTCTGGTCGGCAAAGGCCTGGCGATGCAGATGGTGCTGTCCGGCGAAATAATCACCGCGCAGGAAGCCTACCGGATCGGGCTGGTCAATGAAGTCACTACGGCAGCGGACTTGATTCCGCGCGCCGAGGCAATCGCCGCGAAGATCATCGCCAACGCTCCACTGGCCGTGCAGTATGCGATGGAGGCGGTCAACAAAGGCATGGAGATGACGCTCGCCGAAGGGTTATATCTGGAGGCGACTCTGTTCGGCGTCTGCTGCGCTACCGAAGACAAGAAAGAAGGGACGACGGCGTTTTTGGAGAAGCGGGCGGCGCAGTTCAAGGGGAAGTGATTTCTCGCTACGAATCGTCTCGTCAAAATGATCAAATCACTATCCATATTGCGACGCGTCGCTCGGAAAGAAGATTTTCGCGAGGTAACGGGCTTCCTCCAGGCAATAGGGTTCGATCAACTCCCTGGCGAAGGCGGAGAAAGCTCAGTGTCCTTCGTTGCGCCTATCGGGAAATTATCGATTGGACTGCTCAGCGATCAACATTCTTCAGAATTTGTTGAATTAATGAA
>JBAVAA010000619.1:0-3416 GCA_049585515.1 Terriglobales bacterium
ACCGGCCACCTCGAAGTCGCATGCAAACAATCGCATTTCGATGACTACGCCCGCCAGGCGGAAGTGATTGCGGGCGAATTCAATCACCAGTTGCGCGTCGTGACCCGCGACCAACTGAGCAACGAAATCGGTTCCGGTATTTATTATGGAGGCATGGTCGACGAAGTCTCAGCCGGTCTTAATCCCGCGCGTTACGTTGCTGGACTCGCCGCCGCTGCCATGTGCGCTGGTGCCCAGATCTGCGAGCGCACGCGGCTCAAAAACATCGAGCGCGAATCGCGCGTCGGCGCGCCTGGGTTCAAGCTGAACAGTTCTCGGGGCGCGATGTGGGCGAGCAACGTGCTGATTGGAACCAGCGGTTACACGGGTTCGGCTACTCCCGCACTGCGGAAGAAAATCATTCCCATTGGGTCGTTTATTATTACGACCCAGGTACTTTCCGAAGCGCTGGCGCGCGAATTGAGCCCGCGCAACCGTCAGATCTACGATTCCAAGAACTTTCTTTATTATTACCGTCTCACGCCCGACCATCGCATGTTGTTCGGGGGCCGCGCGGCATTCTTCCCGGAGACCGATCGGACCGTGCGCAAAAGCGCGGAAATTCTGCGCCGGGGAGTGATTGAGGTTTTTCCGCAACTGAGCGACACGAGTGTCGAATACGTCTGGGGTGGTACGCTCGATTTTTGCTTCGACATCATGCCGCACGCCGGACAAGTCGATGGCGCCTATTTTGCGTTAGGATACGCGGGGCACGGCGTCGCCATGGCCACCTATCAAGGGCAGAAAATGGCGGAGTGGATTGCCGAGGGGAAGACGGACAATCCTTTTGCGGAGATTCCATTTCCTGGTGCGCCGCTCGGGTTTTACAACGGTAAGCCCTGGTTTCTGCCCTTCGCGGGGGCATACTACAAAGTGCTCGATTGGATTTCGTAATAAGAAAGTCTCAGATGCCAAGTCGCATTCAGAGCACCCAAGGCGGATTTGGTTTTCCTGCGACCGGTCACCAAACCCGATACTCTTTTCCGGAGGAACCTCATGTCAATCTTTGGTCTCATCGAATACGCCGATGCCAGCCCGGAAGTGCGCGCTGTCTATGACGACATCATGGCTACGCGGAAGACCGACTGGATCAATAATTTCTGGAAGGCGATCGCGCACGATCCAGTGCTGCTCAAGCGGACGTGGGACGATATCAAGCAGATCATGGCTCCGGGCGCGCTCGATTCGCTGACCAAGGAGATGATCTATGTTGCCGTCTCGGTCACGAATCAATGCCCGTACTGCATTGCCTCGCATACTGCCTCGGCGAAAAACAAAGGCATGACCGATGCCCAGTTTCAGGAGTTGATGTCCGTTGTAGGAATGGCCAACGAAACGAATCGCCTCGTGGCGGGATATCAGGTAGAAGTTGACGAGCGCTTTAAACCCCAAATCGGGAAATGACATCCAAGCGGTGGAAATGTCCCAGGTTGCCAATTGCCGGCTGTTCATGAGGTTCTATAATAGTTAGGGCGCGATGCGCGACGCGCACTGCAAGCGTGCTTGAGAAAGGTAGCGGCATGGCCGACATGACGGTGACTCCAGTTGCAACCCATGGATTTTTTCTGGACGGGAAGTGGCTTGAAGAGGGCGATATCGTCGATGTACACGCGCCCTACGACGGCGCGCTGATCGGGCACGTCTACAAGGGCCGGCGTGAACACGCAGACGCCGCCATAGCCGCGGCGGTCAAGGCTTTTGGAACGACGCGGCGGTTGCCAGCCTTTGAACGCCAACGGGTCCTGCACCGGATTGCAACCGGTATTCGCGATCGCAAAGACGAATTCTCCCACACCATCGCCTTGGAAGCCGGCAAGCCGATCAAGAGCGCTCGCAGCGAAGTTGATCGCGCCATTTTTACTTTCAATATTGCCGCCGAAGAGACGGTTCGCAACTATGGCGAATATTTGCCGCTGGATTGGCAGCAGTCAACCGCCGGGCGCTGGGGCATCGTCAAACGCTTTCCACTTGGCCCCGTCGCAGGCATTACGCCATTCAATTTTCCGTTGAATCTGGTCGCGCACAAAGTGGCGCCTGCCATTGCTGCCGGATGTTCGATGGTCCTCAAGCCCGCGCCTGAGACGCCCCTTACGTCGCTGCTGCTGGCGGAAGTGATTCAGCAAGCGGGATGGCCGGATGGCGGCTTCAACGCGGTGCTGCTCTCGAACGAAGATTCTGGGCTGCTGGTCAGCGATGAGCGCATCAAGCTGATCAGCTTCACAGGCAGCGCCGCCGTCGGCTGGGCCATCAAGAACAATGCGGGCAAGAAAAAAGTCGTTCTCGAACTCGGAGGCAATTCGGGCGTTATTGTGCATAGTGATACGGATCTAGCTTATGCGGCCGAGCGCTGCGTCACCGGAAGTTTTGCTTACGCCGGCCAATCCTGTATTTCCGTGCAGCGCATTCTGGTCGAACACTCCGTTTATGGAAAATTCACCGAACTGTTGCTGGCGGCAGTCAGGAAACTGAAAGTCGGGGACCCGCTTGACGAGTCGAGCGACTTGGGCCCCCTCATCCGCGAAAGCGACGCCATCCGTGCTGCCGAGTGGGTGCAAGAGGCGGTTCGGGGCGGCGCGCGCCTGCTCTGCGGCGGCAACCGAAAAGGCTCGTTGTTCGATCCCACCGTGCTTACCAGTACTAAGCCCACCATGAAGGTGAATTGCCAGGAAATTTTTGCGCCGGTGGTGACGGTTGAACCGTACAACGATTTCGCTTCCGCGTTGAAGCAGATCAATAGTTCTGCTTACGGATTGCAGGCGGGGCTTTTCACGCGCGATGCCAAGCTGATTTTTCAGGCCTACGACGAACTTGAAGTGGGTGGTTTGATTGCAGGCGACGTTCCCACCTTCCGTATCGACAACATGCCCTATGGCGGAGTTAAAGATTCCGGACTTGGTCGCGAAGGCTTGCGCGACGCGATTCAGGAAATGACGGAGCCGAAACTGCTAGTCATGAATCTGCGCTGAAATTCAATCTCCAATTTGCCGTCCCGTCTTTCCTGTAGAGACGCGGCTTGCCGTGTCTCCCGCCGAAAGTGAGACGGAGACACGCAAGGCAAAACAAGCTCGTTACTGAATCGAAGTCCCGAATTGGCAAAGAAAAACTGCGCGATCTCTTCCATTTCACGAACCAACTGTTATACTCACATGTTTTAGTGACATTCGTCACGACAGCGCGTGACGTAAATCATATGAATGCGGTCAACCGGCGAGGGCGAAAGCCTGACCCGAAATAATAAAGACTTCACATTCAATGCAGATCTTTCCGCGCAGCAGCAACGCCATCGCCCGGGCCTCACTGGTCCTGGTGGTTCTCGCCGTGGGCGGACTGTCCTGGGTTGTGCTGCAACTGGAGCGGACTCCATACATCACGAACGC
>JBAVAA010000620.1:0-3585 GCA_049585515.1 Terriglobales bacterium
AGCGGAACATATCATTTGAGAATTCCATTGTAACGCAGCAGGTGATAGGTCTTAGGTGTTAGGTGGTAGGTCTTAGATTTTTCTGTCACCTGTTCTATTCCACTCCGGCAATCGCTGCCTCGACGGCGTCAATATCGGCTCCCACGTCGCGTCCATCGGATGCAGCGCCGGCTCCCGGAGAGACCTTCGAACAGCCCGGGCCTTTGGCGTGGCAGAGCCTGGGATCGTGGGCGATCGTTCCTTTGAGATCGTGGATGCCGGCGGCTTCTGGCGAGCCGACGACGAAATTTCCTTTGGGAAACGATCCGCGCCCGCTGACAATCACATTTTTTTCGAACTTAAACGGATCAAAGCACGCTTGCAACACGGCGTCTCCGCCTGCCGCCTGGCTTCCGCCGGCGCAGCTTTGAGGGCCTCCGCCAGCCGAGGCGATCGGCCGCTCATCTCTTACCGAGAACACGCTGTTGGTCAGCGTGAAGTTCGCCAGCTTCGGTCCGGTGTGCGCAATCTCCATCAGCGCGCCCGGGACAAACGCGGTTACGTGATCGATCTCGACGTCGTGCAGTGGAGGTTGGTTGGAAGCGAGAACCAGAAAGGCGCCGAATCCCTTGTAATCCTTGTCGTGGAGATTGTCGGCAACGATGTCGTGAATGCTGTAACGGCCGCCGTCGGAGGTAGCGCCGCCGGCGTGCGAAAGAGCGTTGGCGATCAGCAAGACTCCGGCAACATTCCGGATTCGGTCGAAACGGATGGTGACGTCATTGACGCGGCAAACCGGGCACTTGTTCGATTGGTCCTTTGGGGTAAGCAGGATGGAATACCCGGGCTGTGAGAAACCGCCCCAGGAGTTCTCGAGCAGGTTGGCTTCGAACAAAACCCGGACCGCGCTCTTAAGTTCAAAGTTGTTCTTGACGATGTAGGGATGTCCCGAAGCGGTCGGCGTGTAGCCCGGTTCGCCCTCCCTCCAGAGAATGGGCCGAAACAGGTGATTGCGCCGGATCTCGATATCGGTCGGATTGATGGTGGAGGGGCCACCGCCGAAAATGATGTTCTCGCCTGCGGCTTCGATGAAGTTATTGTAAAACTTGAGGGTGGTCACGGGGTCGTCGCCCAGGCCGCCGGCGAGGCCAGTTGCATCGCTACACTTTCCGGCAACGGCGACGCAATTCAGGCCGCTGATGTAGGAGTTGATGACGGCAATCATGTGCGAGCCGTCCAGAATCTCAACTCCGTGGGCGACTTCGACCCCATCGGCGGGGTGGAACCAGTTGCGGTCGAAGACGACGTGATCGCTATGACGGGCGCCCACAAGAACGGCGATGTCGGTATTGGGAGCCGTAGTCCATTCAATACCGATAAAACGGAGGTGATCTCCGACCATCGCTCCCGCGGGACGCCGCACCACAATCGTCGCCAACAATTTGGCCGGTCCACCGGCGGGCTGCGCAAATGCAGGACGTCCAGACAGGCTCGCGACGCCGGCCCATGCGGGAGAGATGCGCGTACCCTCGGGAGGAAGTTTTGAGTCGGGCGTGTCGGTCCGCACCGTGATGTAGTGCTGGTCGTCGCATTTCTTCGCGGGCAACTCCTTCACCTCGAAAGCGACGCCGGCGGGCAGCAGCAGCGTGTCTCCGCACTTGGCAGCGTCGATGGCTCCGGCGAGGTCCGTTTTGGCTCCGACGGGAATCTGTTTTCCCGGCGACGGCGTTCCGTCGAGGGAGGTGTAGTAGCAAGTTTTAGGGAGCTCGGCGACGCCGTCTTTGTCGCCAAACCGCGCGACATTGCCCTTGCCGCAATAGGCATTCTCTCCAGTGGGAGGCGGCGTGTTTCCTACCGCAGAAAGCGGGTCTACAAAAGCAAGAATGGCCACCAAGCGGAGGAAGGAATAAAAAATAAGTGTGTGCGCCAACCCTGAACGACCAGAAAGTAAAGCCACGATTTAGTTGCTCCTACTCCCCGAGCGTTGACCGAAGCCGGCTCTCACTGGCGTGATAACCAAATCGTAACACGCTGCAGCTACCTTCTGGCGCAGAGAGCTCGTCAGTTTCATGATGTCTACCAACAAAACCATGAATGCCGCTTTTCTTCAATCGGTCTGGCGTGGTATTTCACGGCAAAGCTGTGTTGATCCACAATGACCAGGAAGGATTTCCGGCGGGATCGACGTTTGGGGGCAGGTCCGCATGAAAGTTGTTTCCCGCTGTTCGGCGAACAGCGGGATGGGTGTAGGATCAGTGCTGTGTCTTGAACCAAAAAGGAGAGTCCGGTTTCAAGAGCGACAGCACACGGCATGCCATAGCCGGGACGAAATCGAAATCCAGCTTTCCAGCCTTCCGCAATGAATCGGAAAGAAGTGTTCGACGGCCTGTCCTGTCTGAGTGTGAGAGCCGTTGCGCTCACGCTCCGGCGA
Organism: Terriglobales bacterium; assembly: GCA_049585515.1. Classification (GTDB taxonomy): domain Bacteria; phylum Acidobacteriota; class Terriglobia; order Terriglobales; family Acidobacteriaceae; genus Acidiflorens. Next base: position 2,411 of record JBAVAA010000620.1, read on the forward strand.
CCTTCCCAGTTAAGCCGATACATTTCCCGTTCCCTGCAAACCTACGATGAGCTCGCCGGGCACGGCCTGCCGCCGCGCACGCCAGCGATTCCGGCAGAGAACATGACCGTGACCATCCCAGCCTACCATTCAGGCGGCGGAATGAGTTTCGCCGAACTTGTGCAACTTGCGCGCACAACCAAGGCGTTGAAGCCGAAGACGATCTTTGAGATAGGCAGCTACAACGGCTTGACCACGGCTGTTTTCGTGCTCAATTCCGAGACGGACGCGCGCATCCTGACCGTGGACCTTCCGCCCGCGGGAGCCCAAGACCGGCCGGCGTTGTCCATAGACCGGGAATTAGTCGCGAACCGGCGCCTTCTGGGAGTTCCGCAAGCGCTCGGATTGTCCCGTTACACTCAAATCCTGTGCGACTCCATGCAACTTGATCCGTCGCCTTATGCCGACTCGGTCGATCTCGGACTCATCGATGCAGCTCATGACGTTGTCCACGTCCAGAATGACACTCGCAAGATGGCCAGAATGATGTCCCAGGATGGCATCGTATTCTGGCATGACTACGGAGGGAGGGGAGCCCTCAGACCATTAGCGGCATATCTGGAAGCGCTCGCGAAACGGTGCCCGCTTTACCGCATTCGCGGCACAACTCTGGCTTGGGGACCCGCTCGGGAGCTTAAGGTCGCACTTGGGCAGGAAAAAGATTAGTCGCCATTCAGAAGCTGGCTTGAGGAGGCCAGCCTGAGTTCCCCCCGCCAATCCTCAGGTGACAAGCATCTGCATCGCACCAACCACCAGAAGGCTTCTTTGTAAATTCCGACGAATAAAAAGCGGAGCCGTCCTTGCTCCGGTGAAGCCTGAAGAAACTCGGCTGTTGATTTCCAGGTTGAGCTTTTCTTGGCCAACAACGATTGTAAGACCGAAACCGATTGTGAACGGAGGCGAGCCGCGGACCTGGATTTGGAAAGCTGAAAAATATGTCGAGGCCAAAGAGCTATTCGACGTTGGCCAGCGCGTTGTTGAGTCCGGCGATATCGGCCCCGAGATTCTTGCCGTCCATGCCCATGTTGCTGTAAGGGCTGCCCGGCTGAAGCTCGTAGTTGCCGGCGTCATAGTTCATGAACGCGACGTTCTCGATGGTTGGCGGGAACAGGTTGTTCGCCGGCCAGGTCGATGGT
>JBAVAA010000621.1:0-3925 GCA_049585515.1 Terriglobales bacterium
GCAGGCATCCAGCTTGGGTTCGGACCAAACCAACCCTCATGGGCGGGGCCGAACAATTCGGGCGAATAAAACGGTGAAAGATATGGTCCGAACCTGAAATGCTGCCCCTGCAGAGCAGCCCACGTGGAGTAAATTATGAAGGCCGACAAACCAAGAAACACAACCAGTGGCTGTACCCACCAATTGTCGGCTCGTCGAGTCTGTCCAAAACCCGCGCGCAACAACGGGACGTCAATCTGAGACATCGAGCCTCCTCACGCGTCCTTGCGGATCTTGCATCCGCTTTCCACCGCTAGCCTGATTGCGATTGAATTCGGGCGGTAGCCATAATACAGCGAAATTCACTGTCATGTTTTCGGAAACGCTGCCCCAAGTAAAGGTGGAGCAACAATGAAGCGGAAAGCACGGCCGTACGCAATCAATCTCCGGTACGAGCGCGCTATGGTACAGTTTTCGTGACCACCAGTTTGAAGACTGGCGGTCCGGCTGGACGGAACGATGAGTACAGGGCGTGAGATTCGCAGCTACGACTATGTGAACCGTCCCTACGAGCGCGTCCGCGATGCATTAAGGCAGAACGCACTCACTGTATTCCAGTCGGCTACGAAGGCTGCTGCTTCCCGGGCGCAATCGGTGGCGGCTGAACTGCACGTCGATTTTGGCGGTATCGGCGTGAAGACCGACATCAATATTTCCGTGAAAAACATTGAGGAAAAGACCGTTGACGCCACTTCAACTCCCAGCACGCGGTTGCTGCTGGAATGGGAGGCCGCGACTATGCCGAGGTTCTTTCCGCTCATGAAGGGCGAGCTTTCCGTGTACCCGCTAACCTCGACCGAAACGCAGTTGGATTTCTCCGGAGTGTACGAACCACCTTTCGGTGCCGTGGGAAAAACCATGAACGCGATCGTCGGCCACCGCATCGCAGAGGTGTCGGTGCATCGCTTCGTTAGCGACGTTGCAGGATATCTCCGGCAGGCCCTTGCCTAGATAATCATATCGGCGTGCATGTGAAGACGCTCGAGCCAGAGCGCGATTAGTCACTCAGATAAGAAAAGGCTACAGCGCGCATTAATCCCTTGTGGACCTGACCATTCCACGTTTTCCAGGGAACTCAAGAAAATGAGCCTTGCAATCGATACTCGCAGAGGCCGGCATCGACTCGATGCGGCGGCCACGACGGCAAAGAACCTCGGAGATGCTGTGGAGCGAACCGTCGGGGAGACGGTGGCCGATACCGCCCGCCATGAGAATGCGAATCGATCTGCGTGCGTTGCCGCCCATCTTGGAATTCGGCCTCCCCCACGAATTGCTTGAACATGCCGCTACAACGATTTTTTCCTACATCTTTATAACGGCTTTATTTTCCCATGTTTATAGTGGTGGAGGCGGCGGGAGTCGAACCCGCGTCCGAAAATGTTACTGGTCAAGAGAACTACATGCGTAGTCCAGTTCATGCCCTCGGCATTACCCGAGGACGTTCGCGGACCGCGCTCAGAACGGACAAGAAACGCGTTTCCGCTAGCCTGAGATCTTAGCCTTACGGCCCAGACGTAGCCGGAAAGAGCAGCCCGCTGTGCGACGTCCTTCGGAGGCCCACGGGCGAAGCCTCCTGGGACGGCTGCCTAAACTAGTTAGGCTGCGTATGCCATCTGTTGATTGGCAATTATCATTTTGCACGCGATTACGGGTGTGTGCACCCCGGCATGCCTCTTGGCCGCAAGCATCTCCGTCGAAGCCGTGACGCCCCCACTGGTGGGTTGGGCCTTGCAAAGAACTACTTCCAGACTAGGTTGCCCCAGAAAAGAAGTCAATGCATTCGATGACTGGAATGCCCCTTTAGTTCCAATCGCTGGAGCGCTTTGGTGGTTGCCGTCATCGCAACGTCGGATATAGTCCGCCAAACATAAGCAGGACGTCGAGCGTGTCCGTAATGCCGTGCGCCACGATCGGGACAGCGAGGCTCTGCCTGCAGGCAAGATAAATCGCGCCCAACACCAGTCCATCGAATGAATTCTCCAGTTGCCCCGTGATCCCTTGGCCGAGATGGCTGGCGCCAAAGACTAAACTGCTCACGACAAGACTCACGATCCATGCTCCTTTCGTTGGCGCTAGGAGCCCAGCAATCCGGTTCAGCAGGTAGCCGCGATAGACCATCTCTTCTCCGAAGGCCGCGAGCGTCCAGCTCCCTGCGATTGCAAGCGAAGTCCACGTCGCGTTTCCGTGCAGCGCGCGAAAAACCTCGAGATCCGGCGCCCGGCCCGTCCATCGCATCAGCAGCGGCTGCGAAACAAATAACTCAAAAAGCTCTATCGCCACGCCGCAAGCCACACCGATCAAAAAGGTCCTTTTCCAGTTTCGATAGCGAAGCAGGCCAACATCCCTCCATCGCAAGCCTCGCACTCGCAGCGACACCGAGGCAAGAGGGAACAGGTACAAGGTCTTGCTGAAGAAGATGTGATGATGAACATCTGCCCAGAAAATCACCGCGATCAGGCCACACTCGCACAGCGCCACCAAGGGACTCTTAGTCCATCGGGGCGGTGTGGCTTCGCCGATAGTGATCACCTTGATCGGTTCAGCCATCTCTCCTCAATCGGCGCCAGCTGGCCGGCAATGCGCGCGAGCGGCGATACACTCGCGTGCACCAGAGTGCAAACGTCGTGGTTGTAACCGCCAATCCGCAGCCAACCACCAATCCAAGGGGCACGATCCACCAGCCCAACACTTCCCTCATGCCTGCTGGAGCGGTGCCGAATCCCATGCGCAGAGAAAAAGCAAGGCCGCCCTTAGCATCCTGAGAAACCCATAATCCCGCAGTCTCCGGGTGAAACGGCTTCAGCGCCGCCACCAGAATGAAAGCCGCCCCCAGGAAATAGCCCGCGATCGATCCCAGCAGCACAAAAAAGCCAGCCACACTAAGGCTGCCCCAGCGGAACAGGCTCTCGAGGATGTGAATCGGCGATCGGGTGACTTCCGCGCGGGCGAGCAACTCATCTGTCAGGTATTCACTCGCTAATTCTTCCGGGCGCCCCAGCGCTGCCAAGGCCGCATCCACGGAGGCAGCAGTCATCTCTCCGCCCGCCGCTGCTTTCTCCGTGATATGGCTGCGCAACTCGGCAAGAATTTCGCCCGTCGCCTGGCCGCTCAGGCCGCGCAGGCGACTACGCATTCTGTTCAGGTAGGCGTGATTTTTTGCTGTGCGTCGTCCGCCATGGTTTATTTCCCCTCTGCTAGTGGAACCAGCAATCGGCTCATGCTCGACGAAAACTTCGCCCAGATCGCAGCCATCTCTTGGGCTCTTTTTCTTCCCGCTGCCGTCAGCGCATAGTATTTGCGCGGATGCCCGCCCTCCGACTCCACCCACTCGCTCTCTACCAGCCCCAACGCCTTCAGACGACTAAGCAGGGGATAGACCGTCCCCTCCGACACGATCAAATCCGAATCGCGTTCCAGCCGCCGCAGAACTTCGAGCCCGTAAAGTTTTCCGCCCCAGAGCGCCGCTAGAATCGCCAGTTCCAGAAAGCCTTTGCGAAGCTGGACCTCCCATTTGTCGGTAAGTAAATCCCGGCTGGTGGTGTCAAGCACGCTATATATTGTATTACATAGTATAGTGTTATAAATATAAAAAGAAGTAAAAGACATGGCCCTTCCATTGTTTTCCAGTAAATAATTCATAATATTAATAAAGTTATGTTTGCAAATTAAATTATTTAATTTAAGAATGGGATCACAGTGGAGAGTTGAGACGCAGATGAATCCCCCGACGGACTGGCAAGAACTAACCCAGATCACCCTAGGCAAGCGAGTCCTGGTAGAGCGAGTTCGCATCGCCGACAAAGACATCGCCATTGAAGGCAGTTTCGAACTTCCCCAATTGGCCCGTCTCGATATGGACGACCAGATCTTCATCACCACCTTCGTC
>JBAVAA010000622.1:0-18719 GCA_049585515.1 Terriglobales bacterium
TCCGGGCGCGGCGTGGGCATGGACGTGGTGAAGACGAACGTGGAAAAGATCGGCGGCACAGTGGACGTTCACTCGACCCTGGGCCGTGGCACCACGGTGCGAGTGAAGATTCCGCTGACTCTGGCGATAGTCCCCGCGCTGGTGGTGACCTGTGGCGGCGATCGCTATGCGATTCCGCAGGTGAGCCTGCTCGAACTGTTGCAGATCGAGGCCGGCGAAACCGGCAGAGGCGTGGAGATGGTCCACGGCGCGCCGGTTTGCCGGTTGCGCGAACGGCTGCTGCCGTTGGTGTACCTGCGCCGTGAGCTGCAGCTTGCAAACGATGGCGCAGAACGAGCGACGGGAAAAGCGGAACGGGCGGCGGAAAAGAACGATGCGGTCAACATCGTGGTGCTGCAGGCCGATGAGCGCCGCTTCGGGCTGGTAGTGGACGAGATCATCGACACCGAAGAAATCGTGGTGAAGCCGCTGGGGCAGCACCTCAAGGCGGCGAAGGTCTTCGCCGGTTCAAGCATTATGGGCGACGGCAAAGTGGCGCTCATCCTGGACGTACTCGGCCTCGCGCAGCGCGCCAACGTGGTCAGCGAAGGCAGCCATGAGGCGTTGACAGCAGAAGTAAAGGCAGCGGCGGCGACGGCAGCAGAGAAACAAACTTTCCTGCTCTTTACGGGTCCAGGCGAGGCCCGCATGGCGATCCCGCTGAGCACACTGGCGCGCCTCGAAGAGTTTCCGGCAGCGCAGGTGGAAGTGTCGGGGAACCAGTGGGTCACGCAGTATCGCGGCCAGATCTTGCCCTTGATTCGCCTTAATGTTGTGCTTGAGGAACGACGGCATAAGCTGCGGTCCCTGCAAGGCCCACCTGCGCGCGATGCGGGACCAATCCAGGTGCTGGTGCTGCACGCCGAGGGGCGTTCTTTCGGGCTGGTCGTCGAACAGATTCTGGACATTGTGGAGGACCGGGCGGACGTGAAGTCGCCCCCCACGCGCGCCGCCGTGCTGTATTCCGTCGTCATCGAGGACCGGGTGACGGAATTGCTCGACATTCCGGCGATTCTGCGGAGCGTGGATGGATTGCCTGTGCGGACAGAGATGGCGATGAATTTGACGGCGGGTGCGAACTAGAGCGCCACTCACACCTCCGAGTTGTGCAAGTTATTTCGATTCTTGAAGGAGCAGAGGAAATGAATTTAACACTGGGAAAGAAACTGGGACTGGGCTTTAGCGTGATCCTCGCCCTGATGGTCTTCAGCGCTACCATGAGCTACCTGAAGTCGGCCACCGTCAAGCAAAACGAGGACATTACGTACGAAGTGCGCATCCCGGAGATCGGGGCTGCTAAAGAGTTGCAGCGGGATCTGAATCAGGCACAGAACAAGGGCCGCCAAGTCATTCTCGCGGGAGCACAAGCGGACAGGAAAGACGCAGCGAAGAAGTTGTTCGACGGATGTTGGCGCGAGATCGATAAGGACATCGCCAAGATGGACGAATTGGCTCCGACCTGGACTCTTCAGGCGAACCGCGACCGTTTGGAGGAAATTAAGGAACAACTTCCCGTACTGCGCGCCGCTGAGGAGTTGGCGATTGCTCATGCGGCTTCGGGCGAACACGATGCTGTTGTAAAGTCAGGGAACGAATTTGCCGACCGGGCGACGCCGGCCACTGAGGCCATCAAGAAAACGCTCGCCGGTATGGCGGATTCATTCGCCTCGCTATTGGCCAGGACCAAGGAAGATTCGCATGCGGATAACCGTTCGCTCAACCTGACCATGGCGTTGACCACGGTTGCAGGCCTGGGCATCGGGATCTTCCTGGCAATTTACCTGATCCGCAACATTACTGCGGCAGCCAACCGGGAGAAGTTAGCCAGCGCCGAGTTTGCCAGCCAGATTGCGGCCATTGGGAAGTCGCAGGGAATGATCGAATTTAACATGGATGGGACCGTAGTTACGGCCAACGACAACCTCCTTAATATCCTGGGCTACAGGCTCGAGGAAATTCAGGGCAAACATCACAGTATGTTTGTAAGCGAGGCACACCGGCAGAGCGCGGAATACAGCGAATTCTGGGAGAAGCTAAAGCGAGGCGAGCACCATGCGGTGGAAGGCATGCGGATCGGAAAGGGCGGGAATCCGGTCTGGTTCCGGGCCTCATATAATCCGATCCTGGACGGAAACGGAAAACCATTCAAGGTGGTCGAGTACGTCACTGATGTCACTTTAGAGGTGAAGGCCAGACAGGAGATGGTCCGCATCCAGTCCATGGTGGAGAACTCCCCCAGCAACATCATGTACGCCGATCGCGACCTCAATATCCAGTACATAAACCCGGCCTCGGCCAAGACATTGCTGACCCTGGAAAAATATTTGCCTGTCAAAGCGTCGCAGATCATCGGACAGTCGATTGACATCTTTCATAAGGACCCATCTCATCAGAGGAGAATGCTGGCCAATGACAAGAACCTGCCACACCGGGCGCAGATTGCTCTAGGTCCAGAAGCTCTCGACTTGTCGGTCTGCGCTATCTACGACAAGGACAAAAACTACACCGGAAGCATGCTGACCTGGGAGGTGATCACGGAAAGGGTGGCCAAGGACAAGAAGTCTCGAGAAGCTGCGGAGCGAGAGCTGAAAGCGGCGGCGGAGCTCAAACAAAAAGTGGACAGCATTCTGACCGTGGTGGCTGCCGCAAGCGAAGGCGATCTGACCCGCGAAATCGAGGTGCAGGGCAGCGACTCCATTGGTCAAATGGGCGAGGGCCTGGCAAAATTCTTTGCTGATCTCCGGCACAGCATTGGCAGCATCGGCGAAAGCGCCATGAATCTGGCGTCAGCGTCGGAAGAACTGACAACCGTCAGCCAGCAAATGAGCGCCAACGCCGAAGAAACTTCGGCGCAGATGAAAGTAGTGTCCGGGGCGACCCAGCAGGTCAATCAAAACCTGCAGACCGTAGCCACCGGCGCGGAACAGATGGGCGCCAGCATCAAAGACATCGCCAAAAACGCCACCCAGGCGGCCACGGTTGCGACGTCGGCGGTCCAATCGGCGGAGACGGCAAACACCGCCGTGTCAAAGCTGGGCGAATCCTCCATCGAGATTGGCGAGGTGATCAAGGTTATTACTTCGATTGCGCACCAGACCAACCTGCTGGCCCTGAATGCGACCATCGAAGCGGCCCGCGCCGGCGAAGCGGGTAAGGGCTTTGCAGTGGTGGCCAACGAAGTGAAGGAACTCGCCAAGAAGACCGCCAAGGCGACCGATGACATCAGCCGCAAGATCAACACGATTCAGGTAGACACAAAGTCGGCGGTGGAGGCGATTGGCACGATCAGCGAAGTGATTAATGAGATCAACGGCATCTCCAACACGATTGCCACGGCGGTAGAGGAGCAGAACGCGACGACTAACGAGATGGCGCGCAACGTAAGCGAAGCGGCGCAAGGCAGCAGCGAGATCACGACGAACATCAACGGAGTGTCGGAGGCGGCGGAGAGCACGTCGCGCGGGGCCGAGGACACACAAAAGGCGGCGAAACAGTTGGTGCAGACCTCGTCGGAATTGCAGCGTCTGGTCGAGCGCTTCAAGATTGGCGAAGGCGAACACGGCACCAAAGGAATAAGCAAACGGGCTCGCGCGGGAGCGTAGTCAGGTTGCGGGTCGCAGGAAACAAGACGCAGGGATATCCCCAAGAATGGTTGGACGATTGCCCCTGATAATCGTCCTCCGCCGCACTCCTGGCAACCCCTTGAAATCTGTTCTCGTCCCCAGTTCCCGGTTCTCAGTTAAACCTCACGGCTCTCACTGAGAACTGGGAACTGAGAACTTATCGCTTTTAGTGGCTTATCAGGACCAGCGTTTCAATCGCAAGGGTGCCACGCAGAATACCAACGCGAACCTTTCCGGATTTGTCGGACAGCTCAGCGGCCAGTTCCATCGGCGTCTTTACAGCCTTGCCGTCCACGGACTTGATTAGATCGCCGGCCTTTAAGGATGCCATCTCCGCAACGCCTCCGGGCACGACCTCGACAACCTTCGCTCCGTCAAACTCCTGCGGCGCAACTACGACGCCGAGAGAGGTGATGGGCATTCCGCGGCCGGGGATACTCACGGTCTCAGACTGGGTTGTAGGAAGCGAAGCCGGGGCGGGACCGCGCCTGGATTTGGAAGAAGATGGAGCTTCAGGGGGAAGAGGCTGCGACTTGGGTGCGCGCTCACCCGAAGGGAGTTCGCCGCCAAACCGGAAAGCTACCCCGGCCGCGACGCGGAAACTGTTTTGGCTCGGAACACCGAAGTCGTTCAGATGGCGGGTGTACATATAATCGACCGGACCCAACTGAATTCCGATGTGACGAAAAAGCCAATAATCGACGGCGGCGCCGCCGGCAAACGCGATCGACGTATCGCTCAAGGAACTGCTGCTGTTGATTAAAACCAGAGTGCCGTTGTCCCGGCCCACCAGGGCATGCACGAAGCCGGTAATCTTGCTGGAGCGGTCTCTGATGTTGTAACGCGGCCCGAACATGTAGGAAAAATCGCTGCAATTGAAAGTCGTATTCTCGCAATCATTCAGGCTGTGGCCGCTGATGTCGCCCTCCACTCCCAGGTGATGGAACAGGCTGACGGCGACAGAGAAATCGTAGCCGTTGAGAGCGAGGCGCTGCGAGGCCGTGCCCGAACTTGGATTGGCCGGAAAATCAAAGCTAAGATAAGAGTAACCGCCAAAGACATCAACGGGCGGAATTTCTTTTTGAGCGGAAGCGCTGCCTAAGAGAAAAAGAGCTGCCAGACCTAGATGGACGAGATTTTTCATGTTCCCTACTGCGCCTCCAGAGAAATGCAAAACTAGCAAAATTCACTAAAAGATCGAATCAAGCAGCGGTTCGACCGACGCGGCACTCGCCGGAACACAGTACTCTCCGGCATGGGCTTGCCTTGCGCCAACACATATACGGGATTCAGGGCAATTGGCGATTATAGTGGGCACGTGGGAAAAAAGAAACATGGGTAAGGCCAGGTTGCGGCACAGGTGAAGCCGTGCCCTTTCAAAACAAATTCAGACTCGGCCGCTACCCGAGGCGACCATCCCGTTTCTCAGCAAGCTTTATGGGTGCGGGTTTCAGTGTGATTTCAGCCCGGCTAGGCTTGGGCGCCGGAATCTGATTCGATGTCTGCGCGGGCGAGGGATGATTGACCTTCGACTGCCTCCCTTCTTTCACCATGTGACCATGCGCGTCTTGCCATGACGGCAGGTCTGAAGTCTCCTGACGCCAATGCACCACTGCGGCCTCGTCACACCAGTGGAGCAGTTTGCGCATGACCTTGCCATGCGCTCCGGCGCTGCGAAATGCGTTCATCGCCGTCTCATCCTGCCAGGCTGTCATCGTCCAGAAGGTGTTATTCGGATTGCGTAAGAGCTTGCCGCCGAGAAAACCAGCGGAGCGCTCCGCCTGCCAGGCGGACTTCAGAGATTGCCAGGTAAACCGCGGAACAAATCCCCAGGAGCGAACCCGTAAACGCGTAACGGAAATCAGCGGCACTTGTTGCTCCCCCGCTCCCGGTCCTAGAACGTAACGCGCACTCCGAACTCGATTTGCCTCGGAGCGGCGCTGGAATAGGTACCCGAGCCGGCAAGAACCCGGTCCAGACGCGACGTGCAGAATGTGGTCGAATTGCCGCAGTATCCAGGTGAGCTCGCGTTATTCAGCGAACTGCCCGGCGCGGCGTTGAGGACGCCGCTTAACTGGTTGCCGGCGGCGCCGAAATTGGCCCAGTTGAACACGTTGAAGATGGCGACATTGGGCTCGACCTTGACTCGCTCGCTCACCTGGAATGGCCGGCCCAGGCGCAGATCCATTGTCTTCAGCCAGGGCGCTTCGGCGAAGTGACCGGGCAGAGCCTGCCCTTGACCTTGCGCGGGCTGGCCACCTTGAACCAGTGGCAAATAAGCGCCCAGCAATACCAGTTGTTGAGCGGAGAACAACCCGGCATTGGCCAGCGCCTGACCTGCGGGCGTGAACTTCCCGGCGAAGTTGGTGTCGTAAAAGGCGATGGCTTTGGTCAAATTTGTGGTGGAGTATTTTCCAGTGTTTCCAATGAATGTTCCCGGCAACAGGTCGCCTACCGTGCCGTCTCCGGTAGCATCGGAGCGGAAGATTTCCCCTGCCACTCCGCCGCCGTCCTGTTGCGGGAGGTAAGCGCTCAGCGGAAGCGGCGATGCCAGATGCGCGATCATCGAAAGGCGCAGCCCGTGAGGCAACTCCGCTATCGGAGAAAAGGTAAGCTGGTGCCTGCGGTCCATCCCCGACGGCCCGAAGTATCCGCGATGCGGCCGGTTGTAGTCTTCGGCTACGCTCAACAGCGAATAATCTCCGCCGCTGCCGTTCGGCTCGGCGATGTTGCTGAGGTACCTGGAAAGCGTGTATGAAATCGAGATTTCGAGCCGCCGCACGTGCCGCAACGGGTTGTCTCCGGTGGTCGTGCTGTAGGCCACGTGCACTGCCTGGTACTTCGACCGGCCGGCGGGAAAATACATGATGTTCGATCCCACCACCGGATTGATTCCGCCGAAGGACGCTTGCTGCTTGCCCAGCACCGAACAAGGAAAGGGTCCGCAATATGCGTTCGATGAATCCAATCCGTGGCGCGCGAAATCGGTGATACTTGCTCCGGGCACCGCGGCCAGATAGCAATTGACGGCGGCCTGCGAACTGCTGCCGGCGAACGTCGCCTGCGGGCATAACTGCGAAGCCGAATTCGCGGCCAGCGTCGAATTGATGGCCGACAACTCTGCCGCATAGGTATTGAGCGTGCTGTCCAGATTGTCGCCGTCTGTGAGATAGCGGGAGTCTCCCACGTGATTGGTGTCAATGCCGAGCGGAAACTGGGTGCCGATTTCGCGCACGTAGTCGGCCGAGAACATGCCACGCGCTCCCACCTGATGCTGAACTCCAGCGGACAAGTGGAGCACACGCGGCGTCTTGAATCCGGGTGCCAGCAGGCCGCCAAAATTGGCCACGCTGTTCGCCAGCGAGTACACATTGGGCCCGCTAGTTACTCCCGACTGCGCTTGCAGGAACTGGCTTTGAAGATCCTGGATTGCTTTCGACACGAGCACTGGCTGATCGCTTGCGTTGAGAACCGTGGCGCCTATCGGCTGTCCGCAAATCTGGGTGGCGATATCGAGCCCATCAACCTGACTTACCACGCCCTGTCCCGGCGACACGGACGCCGCATTGGGGAACAGAACCGATCCCGTCGGGCAGAGTGTCAGGCTGCGGTTGTATTGGCCATTGGACAGCCGGTTGATGCGATCCTGATACGCATTCTGCAGCAGGAAATTGTCGTAGAACAATCCGCCGCTCACGCGAACTACGGTTCGGCCGTTGTGTCCGGGGTCCCAGGCTATACCCAGCTGCGGAGCAAAATTGAAGTTGGGCTGGTTCGCGCGCTGGCCGATCGCCGGCTGTGGAGTGATGACTCCGGCGTTATTCGGAAGCAAGTCAAATTGATTCAGAATCAAGCCGCTAGTACACGGCGGAGTCTGCACAATGTTGGTATTGATCGCCGAACATGGCACCGCCGGCAGGTCGGTGTTGGTGCGTCCGGTGTCGCGCACGTAATTCATGCCAAAGCTGACGTTAAGATTTGGAAGCACGTTGAACGTGTCGCCGACGTAGCCCTCGATGCGTGTGTCGAAGTGTCCCCCAGCCGAGCGGTCGAACGCTGACTTCTCGCTGAAGTTTCCCAGGCCATTGAAAATCGTAATCGTGCCCACAGGGTAATTAAGCGGATTGTCCGCCGCTCCTCGCGGGTCGCCCGGGTACAGCGGCAAAAGGGCCAGGTTGCTATTGATGGCGTCGATCACGTCGAGGCCATCCGAACTGGTGACGGACGGTCCATAATTTCCGGGCGCATAGAAATCACCCTGAGCGATGCGGTGAATTGCGCCGCCGAAGCGTATGGTGTGATTAACTTTATAAACGGTGCTGCTGTCATAGCGCCCGAACAGGTCACGCTGAATCGTTTGCCGCGGACCAGCGATGCTCGGCCCCAACGCATACGATCCGATCTGCATGTTGAAAGGCGCCGTCGGGAAAATTTCCGAATCCTTGAGATCGGCATTGGTGGCGTTGACCATCTTCTGATAGCCGAAGCGCGCGCTGCTTATATACCGTCCATGGTTCCAATCGAGTCCGGCAACGGCAGCCGGAACGTTGATCTGATTGCGAAAATTCGACATGCTGTCGGGGGGACCGATGCCGTTGGCGTTGTCGTAGTTGAGCCGCACGAATCCCTTCATGTTGTCGCTGAAGTTGTAATCCAGGCGCGCCGTCAGCATGTTTTCCCGGAAATAGGCGCTGCGCAGACTGGTCCCATTGAAAACAGGGAATGCGAGTTCGATCGGCAGAACGCCATCCTGTTTGGTGCGTTCCCCAGAGATGTAAAGAAACGCCCTATCGTTGATCACAGCGCCGCCTGCCCCGAATCCATATTGCTGCCGGCTGTAACCTGGATTTCCGGAGGGAAAGCCGGAGACGCCGAGGACCCGGTCGCGGAGATTTCCAAACAGATCGCCGTGCCATGCCTCCTCGCCGGATCGCGTTGTAACCCGCACCGCTCCCGCCGCGTTCAGCGACTGAAACACGTGCGGCAGGTACTGGGAGACGATCACTTCGCGCACTGCATCCGCGGGCAGGTTGAAAGTGGCCGCACCCTTGGTCTCGTCCATTGACTCGACTTCATCCATGTCGAAGTGGGTGGTTCGTCCTGACCGGCTCTCGATCGAGAGCGATTGGAATCCGCTCTTGCCCGGTTCGTAGACCCTTCCATCCACCGTCTGCACGCCCGGGTCGAGCTCTCCCGCATTCAGATAGTTGCGGCCGTTGATCGGCAGTCGGTCGGGAGCGTCGCCGCCGAACCTGCTTTCCAGCCGCACCGGGCCGGGATTGATCCAGTCCAGTTTGTAATCTGCCGCGGCGGCCGCTCCGACCACAACGGTTACATTGCTCTCGACCGGTACCATGTCGCGGCCTTCGACTCGAACCCTGTAAACGCCCGCTGGCAATCCTTCGGTGAGGTACTTACCATCTTTGCCGGTGCGAGTGACCCCGCGGGTATCGGTTGTGGAGGAGTTGTACAAAACCCGCGCTCCGGGCACGGGTGCGCCAACATCATCCACAACCGTGCCTTGGATGGTGCCAACTGTGGGATTTTCGGGGTTCTCTTCCTGCGCTGCGCCGGCTACCGTGAGCGCAACCATAGTAATAATGACGAGCACTGGGCCGATAAGCAGGGAACGACGAACTTGCAAGCCGGAGCAATCGCGCAAAATGCCACTCTCCTGGGGGCAGAACCTCAAGTAGAACCTGGAAGCGATTCCGCGTCTAAGGATCCTAGTGTCTGATGAAATCGAATAGAACAGTTTACTAGATGCGCGCACTTCGCCGGGGCGATGTATGGGTTTTGTTAGGGGGCTGATTTCGGCTCCTAAGGCTACGAGCTTCGAGCCGCGAGCTTCGAACAAACCGGGCGCTCGTAACCCGCAGCCCGCAGCGCGTAGCCGGGCTCAGAATGTTCCCTTGCGCGTATAGTATCCGGCGCGGTAGTGCGACTGATAAGGACCGCCCGGCGGCGGATTCATCAGATCGACCCGCAGTTGACGGAAATCCGAAGAAGAATAATGTTGCGACGGATAATAGGCCAGCAAATACTGCGTCCGCAGTTCGTCGCTAATCTGGCGGAAGGCGTCGTCGAGTTGTGCCAGGGACTTGGCATAGTAATACTTTCCACCAGTATCCGAGGAGATCTGTACCAGTGCGTGCTCACCTCCCGTGTCTCTTCCTGCGTCCGCTTCGATGGGGACGATAATGATGCTGAAAATAATCGCTTCCGCCTCCTGCGCGGCGCGCAGCGCCTCTTTATAATCCACCTGGCTCATGGTGTCTCCGCCGTCGGTGATCACCACCATCACTTTTCTTCCCTGCCGTCGGGTCAACGCCTGCGATCCGAGATAAACCGCGTCGTACAGAGCGGTCGCCGACCCGTTGCGCTCGTGTTCGATGCCTTCGTCGATCTTCTTCAAGTCGGAGGTAAAGGGCACCATTTGACTCACAGTCTCGCTGAATTTGTAGACCGCAAGGCCATCCTGCGGACGCACGATGGCGTGCGCAAACTTGCGGGCCGAAATCAATTCCAACGGCAGATCTTTGCGCGTGCTTAAGCTAGTATCCACGGAGAGAACAATCGACAGCGGCAGCGCCGATTCGCGGTTGAAGATCGCAATTTTCTGCTCTTTGCCATCTTCTTTCAGCAGAAAATTTTCCTTCTCCAGATTGGCCACCGGAGTCCCATGCGCGTCGGTCACGGTCACGAAGACGTTGACCAGCTTCACGTCAACCTTGATCGTGGTTTCCGGTTCCTCTGCCGTTAGCGGAGCGGCACCACAGACGATCAAGGCGCATGCCAGCAGGCAAGCTACGAGCTTCGAGCTACGAGAAGCGAGCAAGCAGTGTGGGGATTGGTTTGTGGCTCGAAGCTGGTAGCTCCAAGTTCGTAGCTTGCCTTCCATTCGCATCATTTGAGGATCAATCATTTGGATGCGGGCAGCTCGCCGCCTGTGCCTGCCGGCCGTCGAATTTCTTCGGGAAATGGCTCTCCATCGGCCCATACCGCCCCATCTTCGAAGTATTCTTTCTTCCAGATCGGCACGGTTTTCTTCAGCGTATCGATGATCCAGCGACAGGCGTCGAACGCCGCGCCCCGGTGTGCCGCAGCCACCACGATCAACACGCTGGTCTCTCCAATCTCCAACCGCCCTAGCCGATGGACGATCGACACGCCTCTGACCGCAAAACGCTCGCGCGCCGTTAGCGCCAGAGATTCCATTTCCTTCAGCGCCATCGCTTCATACACTTCATAGTCCAAATAGAGCGTGGGACGGCCGCGCGTGTTGTCGCGCACCACGCCATCGAAAATCACGGCCGTGCCATCCTCGGGGCGCTTCAACCGCTTTGCGACAGCCTCGGTATCGATCCGCTCGCGCACAATGCGAATCTCGCCGGGAAATTCGCTGTCCTCCTGCGATCCGCCGCTCACCGGCGGCAGCAGGCCGACTTCGTCGCCATCGCACAGGGCACGATCCACGCCTGAATATTCCCGATTCACGGAAATCGCCAGGGACGGCGCCATCGCCTCGAATCGCGGCGTTTCGCGCGCATAATAGAGGAGCAGATCGCGGACCTGCGCCCCGTCGGGCAAGACAATGGTCTCGGCCTGGCGGCCGACCACGTCCTTGAGCATTCCAAAGAAAAGTACGCTAAGCTTCATCAGAACGATCCCGTCTCCTCAAGTGCACTCCGGGCCTGAATTCTAGAGTAATCCGCTCCATCAGATTGGCTCGAGACGAGCGTTCCTCAGTGTATAGCGCGCCGGCTGCCAAAGGGACCTGTCCTTCAGTGCAATCCTCGAGGATTGGCGGCCCCTTCCGTTCAATTACCTCCGTAATCGTGCATTCGATCACTTTCCCGCTTAGTCTTGGCGTGATCACTTCTACTTTGCTGAGAGGAGGCTGTTATCTCTAATCCTACGCAAATCGATACCAGCCGCGGTGCGTCCGCCCGTTCTTTCATCCACAGCCTCAATATTCTGATCAAGTACACACGGCTGTACGGAATGACTCACAAACGCACCGAAGGCCAGTTCGCGAGCACCTGGAACGAACTGCAACAGGCGCTGCCCAAGAGCGGCGACACTGGTTTTCTCCTCGGCGTCTCCGATAACAAACTTCTTCTCGACGGTATTCCGCTCGAAGCCGGACAGGCCGAGCGCAGCTTCGCGCAACTGCTGAACGCGGCTGGACTCTCCAGCATCCTGTTTTCCAATCAGGTCACCATCGAAGACTTTACGCGTCTGACGCAGGCCTTTGCCATTGGCGGCTCCAAAGCGCAGGACTTCGCGAAGCAGATCAAAGAGACTCTGGGCGACAGCAACAAATCGTCCATCCGCATCAATGAAGTCAAGTTTGTGGCCGCCGATCCTGTCACCGGCGAATTTTCCATGGCGGCGCAGCTGGCGGTCCAGTCGCTGGGCCCCGAATTCAAGGATTGGCTGAGCGATCCTCAGAAGCTTCTGCAATTGATCGCCGCCGCGCAGGGAGCGAGCGCCGGTGGTAGTGGCGGGG
Source organism: Terriglobales bacterium (assembly GCA_049585515.1). Taxonomy (GTDB): domain Bacteria; phylum Acidobacteriota; class Terriglobia; order Terriglobales; family Acidobacteriaceae; genus Acidiflorens. The sequence continues at coordinate 12,175 of JBAVAA010000622.1, forward strand.
GCGGGGGCGGCGTGCCGATCGGCAGCGTTCCCAACGTAGGCGTCGGCACCGGCACGGGCGAGGCCCCTATGGGCGGGGCACCGGCAGGCTGGGTACCGGCGCCCGCAGGCTGGGTACCGGCACCCGCAGGAACGCCTGGCGAAGCACTGCCGAACGGAGTTGTGACTAACGGAGCAGTGCCGAACGGACCGTGGACTAATGGAGCATGGACCGGCGGCGTCGTTGCTCTGCAGGAAGAAGAAGTCATCCAGACGATTCGCCTGCTCACCCATTTTGGACAGGCGATGCAGGACCCCCACGCGGGCGAGAAAGACCTGGAAGTTGCGTACAGCAAGGCTTCCGAAGGCACTAAGGTGAATCTCGCGCAGTTGCTCGGAAGTCTCGCCGCCCAGGTCTCGCAGGGCGAAAGCAGCAACGACAACACTCCACTTCTCATGAAGGCCGCGGAAAGTATGGCCATCAAATTCGCCCTCGACCGCTATCAGCGTGGCGAAGTCAAGGTGAATGCGGTCCACGAGATGATGGAGCACATGAGCCGGCAGATGGACACGTTGCGCCAGATTCTGCGGGTGCAGGAAGACAAGTTATCGAAGGCCGGAGTGCTGGTGGAGTCGCATGCCGATATTCTCGACCGCATGTTCTGGGCTGAGATTCCGGAAGCGGGTAAGAAGAGTGTGCTGCTTTCAAGCGAAGCCACCTGCGTGCCGCCGCGCAATATCCGACAGTTCGTCGAACTGCTTTTTGAGCGTGACGACAACGAAATCGCGGCCAAGATTCTGACCAACTACTGCAGCGGACTCGACGCACAGGAACCCGATCTGCGCCGCAAGACCGCCAATGGACTGGCCCAGCTCGCCGACCTGTATGCCACGGTGCCCGACGAGGTCATGCCCAATGCGCTGGCTATGATTGGCGACAAACTCGGCCAGGAAACCGACACCGAAATCCAGAGCCTGCTGAGCGCCGCCTTCGCGCGCTTTGGGCAGGAGGCCTGCGCGCGGAAAAAGTACAAAGCCGTCTCCGAACTCTGCTTCTCGTTCGAGAGATTGGCCAAACAACGGCCTGCCCTGGTGCAGGATCTGCGCTCGCGCGTGGGCATCGAAAACCGCCTGCCGGAGATGATCGAAGAAGCGATCAATGCCGAGCGGATCCCCGAAGATCTGGTCGATGTACTGCAACAGTTGCCGAGAAATTCCGTCGAACATCTTGCCGACCGTTTCTTCCGCGCGCGGAAACGCGTGGAATGCGACCGCATTGTGGAACTCGTCGACGAGCTCGGAGAACCGGCAATCGTCGATCTGCTCGATATTCTGCGCAACGGACAGCCTCGCCAGGCTGCTTCCACTGTCGGCCTTTTGAGCCGGCTCGCCGTGCCTTCCCTGCTGGATATATTGCCCTCCCGCATGGGAGAGTTCAATCGCTTCTATCAGGACGTGCTGGTCCGCCAGATCGCCTACGGCGCCGCGCTCGACCGCGGACGCACCCTGCTCGAACTGCTGGAATTGCTCGACTCCCTGATCCTGCCCGAGGCGCTGGATGAGATCGGCATGAGCCAGGACCGCAGCGCCAGCTCCAGCCTGATTGCGCTAGCCTCCACCGGCGAAGCGCAGAGCCGTCCTCCGTTCGTGCAGCTGAAAGCGATTGAGTCGCTGGGCCGCTTGCGCGAGGTGGAAGCCGTCCCCATGCTCCGCGCCATCATCGCGGAGAAGAAATTCCTGGGCCACAGCCAGCATCGCGAACTGCGAATCGCCGCCATGCAGTCGCTCACCAAGATCGATCCAACGTACGGCCAAGCTCTGGCGGAGAGTGGCCTTGAACCCGGCGAACTTGCGATTTCTCCGCTCGATCCCGGCCCCGGATGTCCCTGGGTGCGGCAGCGCCGCTATGAGCGCATCGTTCTGTCGCGGCCTCTCTCCGCGACGCTTTCCAGTTCCTGGGGCAAATCGAATATCGTCATGCGGGAGATGAGCCTGGGCGGCGGCATGGGCACGCGCAGCGATAATCTGCGCGTCGGCTCCGAAGCCCACGTGGAAATTTCCCTGGGCGTAAAGAAGATCCGTGGCGAGGTTTTGCTGCGCCGCGCCCGGGTCAATGAAATCGGCTTCGAGTTCGTGGGTATGGACCTCGACAGCCGTTACCGCCTGCGCCGCGTTCTGGTGGAGGCCATGCAGCGAGTCCCCGACAATCGCTCTGCCAGCTGGGACGGACAGCGCGGCATGTAGAGCAGGTCGCGGGTAACAGCTCGCAGATCACAGAAAAAACATCCAAAAAGCCCCTGCGGTGCAGGGGCTTTTGCATTAGGCACCAACTCCTTCGGCTTAAACGACCTTCACAAAAACAATTACCAGCACGTACAGCACGAGGGACTCGATGAAGGCGAGCCCAAGAATCAACGCGACCATAATTCCGGGGCGCGCCGCCGGATTGCGTCCCAGCGCTTCGCAGGCCGCTCCCGCCGCTTTTCCCTGTCCGAGTGCCGCCAGGCCCGACGCCAGCGCAAGTGCAAAACCGGAAGTCAGCGCCACCCAGTTAGTACCGCCGGCTCCCGTCGAGGCCTGCGCAAACGCGGGCACCGCCATCACCGACGCCATCATCATCACGAACATCAACAAAACAAATTTCCGCATTGTGCTTCTCCTTTATGAATTACCCCCAGTGGGTGGTTGACGCCGTGCGCATTGAAGCCGACGCCCTCACGCTGAAGGCAGGTCTTAGTTGTCAGGTCTCAGGTCTTAGGAAAAACCAGCCGCTCCTGCAACCTGACACGTAACACCTAAGATCCTCTCTTAGTGCGCCTGTCCCGTCGCTTCACCCAGATACACGGCAGGCAGCAGCACAAAAACATACGCCTGAACGAACGACACGCCGATGTGAAGTCCCTCGAAGATCACCGGGATCCCCAACGGGATAAGCGAAAAAAATACCAGCGTAACCATCTCCCCGGCAAACATGTTGGCAAAAAGACGAATCGTCAGCGACATGGCCCGAGCAATATGGCTGAACACTTCAATCAAAAACATCGGGACCGGCAAAATTAAGCGCATGGCAAGCGGCATTTCCCTATCCTGTGGCCCGATGAAATGCTTCAAATAGCCGATGGGTCCGTTGGTTCGCAGTCCCTGATAGTGATAGTAGAACCAGGTCAGCAGCGCGCAGCCGAGCGGCACGACGGGAACCGCGGTCGGAGATTCCAATCCCGGCACCAGTCCGATCAGATTGCAACATAAGATGAACATGCCCAGCGTGACCAGATAGGCCACATACTCATAACCGTGATGCCCGATGACCTCATCGGCCATGTCGGCGATAAAGCCATAGATTGCTTCCATCGTATGCTGCAGCGCGCTTGGACGTTCCACTGAAAGGCTCGAACGGACCGCAATAAAAAATACCGTCAGTAACAACGCGACCAGCAGTTCCATCGCGAAGCTGTCGGAGATTGGACTCTTCGGATGCTTCACATGAATGTGGAGCGTCTGCAGCAGGGACAGAACCGCTGGGCCGAGCAGATGGTTTAGAAATTTGGTGAAAACCAGTTGTTCCATTTTTCAGGCGTTGCGATTTTCAAAGTTATTTATTAGGGCTTAAAACCACGACAAACTCGAAGCTAAGGCGTCCGCCGGAAGACCGTGTAACCTTGCCATGCCCCCTCGGCCATGAGGGCCGCTACCGGCACGCACAATCCGCACAGAAAGCCGCGAAATGCCAGAGAAGAACTCTTGAATATAGCATAGGCAATGGCTGTCACCAACCCATAGCGCACCAGAAAGCGCACCACGATCCAGCCGCCTTTTTCACGGCTATTCCGGTTGACGATGCGATCGGCAAGTCCTTCCACGCCGCGCGTCAGAAATTTGAAATTAACCCAGGAAACTGCCACGCCGAAGACAAACCCGATGGATGCCGCCCAGCCGTAAAACCAGAAAATGGGCCCCAGCAGCAGCACGCCGACGATCACCACATTACGCAGCAGACGAGGAATGACGCGCTCATACTTTGTGTGTTCGTCGAGAACGTCCGGCGGCGAAGTTGGCGGGAACACGTCGAAATCCTCACGTCCCTTCATTGCTCATCTTTGGGTGCGGATTTGGACGCGCCCACGGCCATGCGGATCATCTGCGAGAATCCTACGATCGCTCCGAACAACAACCCGACCAGGTACAACCACTTGGTGCGCAGCCAGTAGTCGGCCAGCTTACCCAGGAAAAAGCCCAGCAAGATCGCCGCCGGAATAACGAATCCCATCTCCGAATAGCGAGCAAGCGAAACCAAAGGAACGTTCTTTTTTGCCGATGGGTCGGGCTCGGGACTGTGCTTCTCAGGCATTCGGAGAAATTCTAAACCACGAGGCAGCACAACTTACTTCAACATTGCCGCCACATGTGGAGTCTGCGCAATTCCGAGCGACCAGTTGACGACGCGGATGAACGGCTCCGGAAACACGCCAATCACAATCGTCGCCAGCGCGGTTACTCCCACCGCGCAACGTATTCCGAAGCTTACAGGAAGCCGACCGGCCTCGAGCGGCGCGCGCATCAGCATGGCGTTCGCAATCTTAAGGTAGTAATAGAGTCCGAACAGAGAGTAGAAGACGCCCAGCGAAGCCAGTCCGTAATGTCCGCTTTCGATCAGACTCAGGAAGATGTAGTACTTGCCGATAAATCCAGCCGCGGGCGGAATACCGGCGAGCGACAGCAGGAACAGCAGCATCAGCACGGCTTCAACGGGTGCGCGCTGATAAAGCCCGGCCATATCGTCGAGTTCGTCGCCGATCACATTGCGTTGTCGCAGCGATGTAATCACCGCAAATGCGCCCAGATTCATGAACGTATACACGAGCAGGTAGATCAGGATTCCCTTGAAGCCGTCGAGGAATCCCGGGCTGCCGGGCTGCGAAGTTCCAATCGCCACAAACGCCAGCAGCATGTAACCGACGTGGGCGATCGACGAGTAAGCGAGCAGGCGTTTGGTGTTGGTCTGCGTCAGCGCGGCGAAGTTGGCCCCGGTCATGGTGGCGATGGAGACGAAAACCATCAACGGCGTGTAAACAGGGCGCAGCGGGAATAATCCAAACAGCAGAATGCGCAGCAACAGAGCCCAGGCCGCCGCCTTTACCGCCACCGACATGAATCCCGTGATGCTGGTGGGCGCGCCCTCGTAGGCGTCCGGGGCCCACTGATGAAATGGGATCGCGGCAATCTTAAACAGCAATCCGACCATGGTCGTCAGCATTGCGATCACGATCACCGGATTGCGTGGACTCTGCCCTGCAATCGCGCGCTCAATGAACGCCAGATTCGTGCTGCCGGAAATTCCATAGAAGAGCGACAGGCCGTAGGCGAAGATGCCCGACGAAAACGCTCCGAGCAGCAGGTACTTTAGAGCGGCTTCGTTCGAGCGCCGGTCGCGCCGCAGAAATCCAACCAGGATGTAAGTGGAAATCGCCATCAGTTCCAGGCCGATAAAGATCAGGACGATGTCCACTCCAGCCGCCATGCACATCATCCCCACTACGGAAAGCAGCAGCAAGGCATAGTATTCGCCGTGCTGTTCCTCTTCCACGTCGAGATAGTGCACCGATCCCACGATGGCAATGGCCGCTCCCGCCAGAAAGAGATACCAAAAGTAAACGGCGAAACGGTCGACTAACAGCGAGTTATAGAATCCCCACAAGCCTCTGGGCGGCGCGGGCATCACCGACTGAATCTGCCACACGCATATGGCCGAGAACACTACGCCAGCAAAGGCGCCCAGCGCGTTGATCCATTTCCATTCCCGCGGAAGCATCAGATCAATCAGCAGAATACCGATTGCAAAGATGGTCAGTTCCACCATCGGCAACATCAACCGGTAGTCGAGTGGGGAGAGGCTTCGCACTTAGTTACTCGCTTTCGAACCTGCGACTTTAGAACTCGCCTCATACCGCGGTTTTGGGTAGGGCACGGCTTTAGCCGTGCCGTCAAGGCCATCGGAGACTGAGGGCTTTAGCCCCTTCGGTACAACCTCAGAATTCATTGGCGCGTTCGGGTTCGAGTTGTTATGAATCGTCTGCACGATCTGATTGACCGGCTGTTCCAGGATCTGGAAAAACGGCTTGGGATAAAGCCCAATCCATAGCGCCATGATGATCAGCGGCACGAACGTAAGGACTTCACGCGGAGTCAGGTCGTGCAGCTTTTCATTCTTGGGATTTGTGACCGTCCCAAAAAAAACGCGCTGATAGAGCCAGAGCAAATAAGCCGCCGCCAGAACCACGCCCGGCGCGGCCCACGCCGCCCACTTCCAGTTCGCGGTAAAGGCTCCCTGCAAGATCGTGAACTCGCCGACGAAACCATTCAGCAGCGGCAGTCCCATCGATGAGAGGAACATGATCATCGTGATGGTCGCGTACACCGGCATCACGTTCGAAATGCCGCCATACTCGGCGATTTCGCGGGTGTGACGCCGCTCGTACAAAATGCCGACGATCAAGAATAATGCTCCGGTCGAGATGCCGTGATTGATCTGTTGCAGAACCGAACCGCTCAATCCCGCCGAATTGAGGG
>JBAVAA010000623.1:0-2179 GCA_049585515.1 Terriglobales bacterium
TGGGATGGAGATGCACAAGTTGAGTTTGAGAAAACAAGGTGCGATTGATCCTTCCGTCTACCAACTTTTCGCAGCGCATGGAATTTCACTGCGGGCAGCAGAAGAAATGATGAAGAAGGTCGCCCAGCAGTAAGAAGTAACTCGACGCCTTGTTCATCCTAACCTACGAAGTGCTCCATAGCATTTTTCGCGCCGCGGGGCCGAGCAGGAAAGGAGCACGACAGCAACCCTATCAGCTGTGAAGTCCCAAAGCGCCAACTATTTACCTACAAAAGGAACAGCACAACATGAAATCCACACCCAAAATGCGCACTCCGTTAAGAGCAACCAACCAAACCACTGAATCTGGCAACGGCCCTCAAGAGCAAATTCGTTGTCGTGCCTACGAACTTTATGAGCAGCGTGGGAGAAATGATGGACACGAACTAGACGATTGGTTGGAAGCAGAAGCAGAGGCGACGCAACAGAAGAGAATCGCCGCATAGCCACGTCGCATTGGTTTCCGTATCGGTGTCTTTGTCGGTTGGAAGCCGACATTGAAGCATCCCAGACCGAGCCGACGTTTTTTAAAGGATCATGTCAGGAGTGACTCGTTGGGAAAGCGGCTCGAGATTGCCTCCCTATTGATTGCCTCCATATTTCGGATACGACGACTAGGATCGCCGTCAGGCTGCTCGGCTCATCTCCACCCGACTCTTCTTGCCCATCACGCCTAAGGCCAACGGAATCGTAGTCAAACCTCCGAATAATGCGAGAGCCACTCCGACAGCCTTGCGCTGATCACGCTGGAGCCGACCGGACAGCAAAAGCCCGAGCCCCACACCCAAAGCCACGCGGGTTCCCGCGAAGAGTATGATCTCTGCGATGGTGACCCTTCGTTCCATCATTTTGTTACCCCCTTCTTATTTCGAGACGCACTCTCCAAAAAAGAAACAAGCCCAGCCGTTGGGCTGGGCTCATGAGTTTGAAGATTAGTGGGACATTCCGCTTTGACACGTTTTAGAAATGTGCTTAAACGAAGTAACCTGAATTTCTCCTCCGGAGGAGGCGGTCGTACCAGCTGAGCTATCGTTATTCGGCGACGTTGATGCCGAACTTACGGTGCCAGTGATTTTCATTTCGTGCCCAATATGCTCCGCTAGCTTCGCCGTGTCTCCGGTAAGCTTGTAGTGAGTACCGTTTTTAGCCATCAGAGTGTAGTTCCCATCCGAACCGCTCAAGCAGCCTTGCACAGATTGTTCGCCGCCTGCGTTTGCCGGAACGGTTTGGCTTGCCGATGGATAACCTTGCGCACGGGTGGGAGATTGATGATCCTCCTGCGCAGAAGCGGCCCAGACTGTAGCGAGCAGCAGCACAGCGAGCAGTTGTAAATACCGCATATGCAACCTCCATTTCATCTTGATAATGTGCACAACCAATTCTGAGGTTGGATGCGCACAGTCTTGGATACGTAAGCAGAGTTTGAGCTTGTTTTCGGCAGGGCTGCAATACAGGGTTTGCCGGGTATTGGGTTTTTCGACAGCCTAAATCTACCGTCTGTCATCTACTCTTTGAGTCCATTGAGGAGGTTTTTCATGGCTGACTCCCTACGAATCACAGTTGCAGAATTGAAGAGGCGAATGGACGCGGGAGAAGATTTCACCGTGATCGACACTCGCAACCCAACGGCTTGGGGGGAAACCGACACGATGATCCCGGAAGCGATTCGGGTGCCATCGGATAGACTCAAAGAGAACCTGCCCAGAATCCCTAAGCAAAGACCCGTCGTGGTTTACTGCACGTGACCAAACGAGGGGTCGAGCGCCAGTTTGGCGCAAAAACTTAAGGAATACGGGTACGACGACGTATGGGCGCTCCAGGGCGGATTCCGTGCCTGGCAGAATGCAGGGTTGCCAGTGGAGTCGAAAGCACGAGCGGCCTAGGGGAACGCGAATCCGACGAGCTAAACAAATGGCGAAGAAAAAAGCTGCTAAGCTCCCGCCGAAACTCACCGAGACCGAACAAGAGCTACTTTCGCACATCCAAGACGGTTTCCAGCTTCAAACTGACTCCCTCGGCGGGAACCCCGTTCTGCGGCGGTTGAAAGATAATGAAGAAATACGCCCTCTGTCCGCCAATCGCAATACCATCCAGGCGCTGAAACAACGCGGACTCATCAGCCCCGGCAAAGGTCGAGATC
>JBAVAA010000624.1:0-3668 GCA_049585515.1 Terriglobales bacterium
CTGGGCGATCCGAAGTACCGGCCGTGTCCGCTGCTGATCAAGATGGTCGATGCGGGCTGGCTCGGATGCAAGTCCGGGCGCGGATTTTACAGTTACTCGTGATAAGGGACTGCGAGCTGCGGGCCACGAACTACGGGCAACCGGTTTACTCGGAGACTCGCGGCTTGGAGCTCGCAGCCTGCCAGAATTTGGCTCTTCATCCGAGATGAGGCTATGACAACAAGCGGGGACGGAATTATTCCGGAACGAAAACCAGGTGGCGAGACGTTCTATTATTTGCTGGCGGCGCTTTCGGGAGCGCTTACCGGCTGGCTTGATATCAAAGTCGGCGATTTGCTGCTGACCGCGATAGTGGTACTGATAGCCAACATGTTGCTTGGCTTCCTCAGCCCGCGCAAGCCCTGGCGCTGGGTTGTCCTGGTTGGAGCGTTTGTGCCGTTGATGGAATGGCTGGCCTATTACTTTCTTTCTGAAAAGCCGACGCTGGCGCAGATTTACGAATCCTTCCTTGCGTTCGTGCCCGGAATTGCGGGCGCGTATGGCGCAGCGATCGGGCGCGGCGTGGTGGATAATCTGTTTGCGAAAAAGTGAACCGGCGAGTTTTCGATGTGAACGTCGAGCGGCGGGGACTGATCCAGGCCGCTAGAATGCGGTTGCGCGGCGTGCTTGAAGTCGTCCGGATTTGCCATTTTGCGATTTGCTCTTCTTGTCCCAGCCGCCTAGATCGAGCGCGACTGCCATGCATGCGACGCGCAATTCGTCTGCTAGAGCATGGTCGACCATGGTGCGGGCTACGATCATGCCTCCTATGGATAAGGCCGCTATGCCTTGCGCGGTGGCGCGGCGACGCTGACCATTCTCGGTCAAGCTCCGCTCCAAGACACTTACCATTGCTTTGAATACGGTCTGGAAGGCGCGTCTCGCGCTTACACCGCTGCGGGCGACGTCGGTCGGCAATGCGACCATGGGGCAGGAGTTCTCGACATCCTCGAAATGCTGGCGAGACAGATACGCGCGGACGACTTGCGAACCTACGTCGGTCGATGACAGATCCACATGCACACCTTCCCAGCAGCTCTTCCAGTGCGGATCGGTGAAAAAGCACCCTAATACCTCAGCATACAGGTCGCTTTTGCTCTTGAAATAACTGTAGAATCCACCGTGCGTCAGGCCGACACCGGCCATGATCTGGCTAAGAGAGACACTCTCAAAGCCGTGCCGGTTGAATAGTTTACGTGCGCTGTCGATGATGTTTTTCCTGACTGTCGCACGATGACCAGCGGGGTAAGGCATGCGGCCTCCTTTTTTTTGACGCTCAAGTATGCCCCGGAGCGCCGCCGCGTGAATAGCGAAATATTATCTTGAACATATTTTTGGGTGATGCTCTTATGCGGTGAAGGTTAAACGCAAAACTTCGGGAGGACGATCAAAATCATGAGTAATGAAACGAATCTAGAAGGGCCGACCAATGTGTCCACGCGGCGGCAAGCGATAGTGGGTGTAGCGATGGCATTCGGTGGTTTGACCCTGGGGTCGACCAAGGTTTGGGCGGCAGCCGAGGACGAGATCTCTCATACAGCGGAGGCTATTCACCAGGAGCCTATGTTCAAAGCGAGCCGGAAGCGCGTCTATGAGGCGCTCACCGACGCTGCACAGTTCGACAAGGTTATACAGCTCAGCGGAGTCATGCAGTCGATGCACCTCGGCGACAAGCCTGCCGAGATCAGTCGGGAGGTAGGAGGCGCGTTCACGCTTTTTGGCGGGTACGTTACAGGACGACACGTCGAACTTGTGCCCAACGAGCGCATCGTGCAGGCCTGGCGAGCGGGCAGCTGGCCTCCGGGCGTCTATTCGATCGCGAGGTTCGAGCTTGTGAAGCAAGGGTCCGGAACAGAGTTGGGTACAAAGATCGTATTTGACCATACCGGCTTTCCCAAGGGCGAAGCCGAACACCTGGCTTCGGGATGGAAAGCACACTATTGGGAGCTGCTAGCGAAACTCCTGGCTTAGGCGCTGCGCGTAGCGCGGGGTCAGCCGCCAAGAGAGTCTCGTCAAAGGTACCGGCCCCTGAAAAACTATTGCCGTTTCCACAGTCGCAGGAGGTAAGCTACGGGCTATGGCAGTGTCGGTGTCGGTGCTTGCCAGCGGTAGCCGTGGGAATTGTGCGCTGGTGGCTACGAATTCAACGCACATTTTGGTGGATGCCGGTCTCTCGGGCCGCGAGACTTTTAAGCGGTTGCGAGCGCTCGGTGAGCGTGCCGAGGAAATCTCCGCGATCCTGATCACGCACGAGCATTCCGACCACGTCGCCGGGCTGCAGCGGCTGGCGTCAAAGCTGAACGTCCCTGTCTTCCTGAATGCTCCGACGCATCATGCCTGGAACCGGGCGGTGCGCGATTCCGAAGGAGCGATTCCCGAGTTACCAAAGACGGAACACTTTTGTACCGGTCGAGGATTTCGGGTGGGCGATATCGAGGTCATGCCTTTTGGGATTCCGCATGACGCGGTCGACCCGGTAGGCTTCACGTTCCGCATGGAAGGCATCAAGATTGGTTTTGCCACCGACCTGGGCTATATCCCGCGGAATGTGCCCGACCATCTGCGGGGCTGCAGCGTGCTATTAATCGAATCAAATCACGATGTGGAGATGCTGCGTTCCGGCCCTTATCCGTGGTCGGTGAAGCAGAGGGTAATGAGCCGGGTTGGGCATCTCTCAAATGATGCTCTCGCGGATTTCTTCTGCAACGACTATGATGGAGGAGCCGAGCACATAATTCTGGCGCATCTATCTGAACAGAATAACCATCCCGAAAGAGCTCGAATCGCGGCGGAACAGGCGCTTGCCGGGCGTCAGGGGTTGTGGCACAACCGTGTGCTGCTGGCAACCCAGACGCAAGTTCTCGAATCCATCCGGTTGTAACCTTTTATGAGTGAATGCGTTGAACCGATGGTAGGGAAAATCCTTGCCGGATGGCGCTATGATATTTCCGGCTTGGCTCCGGAGATGCGCGGAGATTACGAACTGCACTTCGCCACCTGCGAGCGTTGCCGCAGCCGCCAGAAGCTGCACCGTATCATCGACATCTCCCTGATTGTGCTGGCATCGGCATCGGCTGGCGTTTTTCTGCTGGCGTTTGCCGTGATCCGCTACTTTGGGCCGCGTCATGCCTTCTGGCTGGAGGTGGGGGCGCTGGCCGGCTTCGCCTTGTCGGCACTGATCTGGTTGATCGTAGCTGTGGCAACGCCCGCACCCACCGCGGTGGTGGATGTTGCGAAACTCGGCGCACGCCACGTGCATGACCGGCTGCCGGCCGAGATTCGTGAACGCCTGCCGGAAGAAATTCGGGTGAAGCTTACGGGATCGTAACTACGAACTGTATTGATGCTGATGTTGGAGAATCGGCTTGATTAAGGTTGGCAAAAAAATCATACGATTGATGCTGATCGCGGCGCTGCTGGCGCCGGCATTATCGATGGACGTTGCCGCGGCAGGTGTTTCACCGTCTTCATCGCCCGCTACGCACCCAGCCGGGTGCCACACCATGGGTGGAACAAACTCCACTCCCGCCCCCCGTTCGTCCCCCCGCGCGCCGGTGACCCACCAGTGTTGCATTACTGGTCATAACGCCGCGGTGGTTCAGGATTCGTTTTACACTGCGCCTTTATGC